>JAJYGK010000046.1 GCA_021790715.1 Chloroflexota bacterium | reverse complement strand
TCCACCAGGTTGTTCCAGTAGCAGACGCGCGCGCCCGGCTTGCCGGTGCGCGCAACCTCCGCCAGGCACTCCTCGTAGTCGGCGGTGTCGGCCAGCTCGAACACGTCCGAGAGGTAGAAGGCGTCGACGCTGCGCGCCGGCAGGTCGCGGAGCGCCTCGAGCAGGGGCCGGGTCCACACGGTCAGGCGATCGGCCCGGCCGGCGAGCACCCCGGCGTGCCGCGGGCAGAGGTAGTCCGGTGCCGCGTCCGGAAGCCTGTACGCGCCCGACAGGATGAACGTGGCGTACGGGTTCGAACGGATCGGGGTATCGGTGAGGCCGGCCTCGGCCCGCGCCAGGTAGTGGTCCCCGACGTCGCCGGCGGGGGTGTGCCGGAAGAATGCCGGGTGGCGCCCGACGGCGGCGAGCAGCCGCCGGCCGAAGAAGACGCGGAAGAGCGCGCGCCACGCCGGCGTGTCCCACGACCGACGATAGATGCGCCGCTGCTCCTCGGTGTCGTTCGCGGCGAGCATCTCGCGGACGGCGCGGCGGCCGGGGACGAGCGGCAGGAGGCCCTGGCGGAACCACCTCAGGTATCGCTCGAAGCGGCCGGCGTGGATCACCCCGCCGGCGATCGCGCCAGGGTGGGCGTCCCACCAGCGCGCCGCATCTCCGGGGAGTTCGCGGCGCAGGGCGGCGTACGTGTCGAGCCGAGCCCGTGGGGCCCCCCGGCGGTCGAGACGGCCGCCCGCGTCCATCCCGCCCACGAACCGCGCCACCTCGCCGGGGACGGCCCGGACCGCCGCGAGCTTCAGTTCGGTCAGCGCCGTCTGTGCCGGGTTGAGATCGACGGCGACGATCCGTCGAGGGTCGTCGAGGAGCAGCCCGATCGCGTTGTCGCCGGCGGACGCGATCGTCACGACGAAACCGCCGGCCGGGACTCGCAGGGCGGTGCGCGCGACGGCGAGGTCCTCCCAGCAGGCCCCGTAGAGCAGGTCGGTCCCGAGCGGGACGTCCGCGGGGATCATCGTGCGTCCCCCCGTGCACGTGCGGGCGTCACGCCGACCCGTCCCGTGGATCCGTCCATCTCGACGCTGGCGCCCGGCGAGACGGCGGCCATGAGGCCGTCGATGCCGACGATGGTCGGCAGGCCGATCTCGCGCGCGACGATCGCCGAATGCGACAGGACACTGCCGTGCTCGACGAGCAGCCCCGCGGCAGAGAGAAGGAGCGGCACCCATCCGGGGTCCGTGGTGCGTGCGGCGACGATGCTCCCGGGGTCGGGTGGCATCGCCCGCGGATCCTCGACCGGGTGGCATGCGGCGCGGACCCGGCCGGCCCAGACGGGGGTGCCGGTCAGGTCGATCCGCGCCGAGTCGACGCGGCCCGTGCCGCCCCGCGCGGGCCGCGCGTCGCCGGCACGTCCCGCCGGTTCGTCGCCCGGCGCGTCCATGCACCGACGGGCCACGCGCGCCGGCGACCCGGGGCCGGTCCTCCGCCGCGCGGCTGCCACGGGTCCCGCCGTCTCGAACCGCGCGGGTGGGGCCGGCTGCGCGGCGAACTGCGCGAAGAGGGCGCGTCGCCCCTGGACCAGGGCCCTCAGATCGACCGGCGGCAGGGTCCCCCGGACGGCGCCGCGGATCTCGGCGATGTCGAGGTAGTGGAGATCACCGGGATCGTCCAGCAGGCCGGCTGCGACGAAGCGGCGGCCCATCGAGCGGAAGATGCGTCGCGCGACCGCGAAGACCTCGGTCCGCGCGAACCGCGTCCGCTCGCGCCACGCGAGGCGGTGTCGCGTCATCGCCGCGAGCGTGCGCAGCACGTGCATCCGGACGCGGCGTTCGATCCGTCCGTCCGTCGACAGGGCCGCCTCGATCTCCGCCCACGCAGGCGCGCGCCCGCCGTCGACGGCCGGCCGGGCGCCCGCGCGGCCCGGCGCCGCGGCAAGGCCCCGCATGATCGACAGCAGCGGTCCCGGGTCCTCCCGGAACGTCGATCGATCGAGTTGCAGCTCGCTCGGACAGCGATCCCCCCAGCGCTCCAGGTATGCGTCGAACAGGTGCCGAAGCTCGCCCAGCGCCGGATCGTCGCGCAGGGAGCGGTATGGGTCCTGAGCCGCGGCCAGCGTCTCCCGCCACGCCGGCTCCGCGCGGAGCCGCTCGGCGATGCGGCCGAGTTCGTCTGCCGGGACGGTGGCGGCGAGGGCCGGCACCTGCAGGAGGCCGTTCACGAGCCGCGTGGCATCGCTCCCCAGCCACTGCTCGGCGGCGCGCCGGAGCAGGCCGTGCACGATCATCACCGCGAGGTCGTTGAAGATCGTGACGTGCCACCCCGCCAGGGCCCGGGCACGGGTCGCGTCGTAGTAGGCGAGCAGCTCGTCGATCGTCAGGGCATCCAGGTCGCGAGCGCGATCCTCCCGTTCGAGTCGTCGGATTTCCCGTTCGAATGCCCGCGCCCGGGGCTCGAACATGAGGAAGCCCGCGCCCGACCGGCCGGCGATGCGCACGAGATCCGGGAGCCGGGGCGAACCGGCGTGCACGGATCCCGCCCGCTCCCCGCGACCGCCGCCGGGGCGACGTGCGCCCATCATCCGTTCGAGGAACTGCTGGTTCGCGCCGAATCCGGGAAGAAGCGAGAGGACGCGGTGCCAGCTGGTCACGTTGTAGTACACGCGCCCGTCGAGGTGCCCGATCATCTGGTCGAATACGTCGGCGTTGGCCTCGAGGGTCGGGCCCGCGACCCCCAGGGCCCGGCAGGCGCCGCGATAGACGGCCGCGTACGACTCGCGTGCCACGGAGTAGGTGAGGGGCAGCGTCACGCCGGAGAAGCTCTCGACGATGTTCGCGCTGTCCCAGACCCGAATCGCGCCCTCTGCCCCGAGCGCGGCGTCCGGTGCGCGGCTCGCGGTGATGGGGCGCGTCTGCAGGACGTAGAGCTCGCCGGCGCCGGTGATCGCCCACTCGACGTCCTGCGGCGAGCCCTCGGCGTGCTCCAGCATCCGGGCGACGCCGGCGATCGCGCGGACGGCGGCATCGTCGAGATATCGCGGCTCGGTTCCGGCGGGTGCGGCGGACGAGGAGGGCGAGGCGGCCGGGGCGGCCGTGCGGCAGGCCCGGGGCATACCGATCCGGCGGACCTCCACCGTCCCGTCGGGACCGACGCGGTACTCGTCGCCATCCACGCGGCCGGAGACGAGCGGGGCCCCGGCCCCGCGGGTCGCCACCACGACGGCGTCGTCCGGGCCATCGCCGGGTGCCGGTGAACGGCTGAATGCGACGCCGGAGAATGCGGCATCGACCATCGCCTGGACGATGACGGCGATTCCGGGCGGCCGCGCGGTCAGACCGGTCGCAGCACGGTACGCCGCGACCGACGGCGCGTCCGCGGACGCCCAGCACCGCGGGATTGCCTCGAGGACGGCGTCGGCGTCGGGGACGTCGAGCACGGTCTCGTACTGGCCCGCGAACGAGCGGCCCGGCCCGTCCTCGTCGAGGCCCGACGACCGCACGGCGAACGCGGCGGTGCCCATCGCCTGCAGCGCACGGCACGCATCCAGCACGGCATCCCGGAGCGGTCCCCGCACGGCGTCGTCGGCGGGGCGAGCGCGGGCCGGGATCACGAACCAGGGTGCCGTCCGCAGGCCTGCCGCGGCGATCCGCTCGAGACCGCGGGCCTTGCCGCCGGCATCGGCCGGCAGCGGGGCGCGGTGCGCGGGTCCGTCGGCGGCGAGGGCGTGGATCAGCGGGGCCGGCGAGCGTCTCGTCGTCATCCCGCGGATCGGGAGGGAGGCCGGTCCGGTCGACGTCATGCTGCCACCCTCCCCGTCAGCAGTGCGATGCCGATCGGGCCGAGCAGGATCGCGACGCTGCCGAGCGTCCCGGCGAGTTGCGTTGCCCGGCGTCCGCGGTTCTGCAGACAGTGGACCGCGCACGCGAGCACGGCGCATCCGGCGGTCAATGCCGCGACGGCGACGGCCGGCCCGGAACCCGCGACGATCGCGTCCAGCGCGCCTCCGGCGAGGCCGACGGCGAGCGCGCCGGCGCCGAATACCAGCGCGTGTCTCCTCCCCATCGCGGCCGAGTACGTCTCGACCCACGGCCGTTCCTCTCCCGGGGCGCAGGTCTTGCGGGCCACCTCCATGCCGAGTCCGGCGCCCCACGCCAGCACGACGAGCGCCGCGAGCGTGGCGTCGGGCACGGCGGCGGGATCCGCGAACCAGGCGAAGGCCAGGAGGAGCGGGACGATCGGCGAATGGACGAGGGCGTAGGCCGCGAGATCGGGGTGGGCGCGCGTCCGGCCGAGGAACTCGGAGTCGGCCAGCGCGATGTAGCCGGCAGCCGGGAGGAAGCCGGCGAGCGCGCGCGGCCCGAGCGTCGCCGCGAGCAGGGCCGCGAGCAGGATCGCCGCGGCGCCTGCCACGGCGAGCTCGCGCTCCGTGACCAGCCCACGGGGGAGGGGCCTCCACGGACGTCCCGCCCGGTCGACGTCGGCGTCCCGCAGTTCGTCCTCGACGCGCATGTGCAGCATCGCCAGGGCCACCGCGCCCGCTGCGACCGCGAACCGGGCCGGATCGAACGGGTGTCCGTGCGATGCCGCCGAGGGCACGTAGCCCGCCGCGGCGAGGAGACAGATCATCGGGAGGTACGGGACGGGCGGGAAGCGCTCGGCCCCGAAGGCGAGCAGACGGGCGGCGACCGATTCTCGAGCTGCCATGGCGCCAGCATCGTCGGACGGGACACGCGGGCCATCGGACCGGCTCCCTATTTCGCGCACGGGGTCGCCTCAGTCGCGGGGCCGGCGGCCTCATCGCGCGCCATCACGGCGCAGCAAGACCGCTCGAATTCGGTGCGGCGATGTCGCCTCGCGTCCCTATCATTGCCGCCGTGGCCGCCGTGGACGCGAGCCCGGTGTTCGTCGGTCGGGATGCCGAACTGGCCATCCTCGACCGCAATCTCGCCCGGGCGGCGGCGGGCCGCTCCTCGGCCGTCCTCGTGGGCGGCGAGGCGGGCGTCGGGAAGACCAGGCTCGTCTCCGAGTTCGCGAGCCGTGTCCGCGATCGCGGCGACGAACGCGACCACGCCCTCATCCTCGAGGGCCGGTGCTTCCCCGCCCACGGCCACCCGCTCCCGTACGCGCCGTTCGCCGACCTGTTCCGCGAGCTGACCCGCCAGGTTCCGCCGGCCGACGCCGATGCCATCCTGGGGCCGGCCAGCCACGAGCTCGGGCTGATCGTGCTCGATGCGGACCGGCCACGCGCGCCCGGTGCGCTCGCGGAGGACCTCGAGACGAGGGCGGCCTCGCGAGTCCGGACGTTCGAGCTCGTGCTGGGCGTGGCGGAGCGGCTGCAGCGCTGGAGGCCGGTCGTCATCCTCGTCGAGGATCTCCACTGGGCCGACCAGGCGAGCCTCGACCTCCTCGGGTTCCTGGCCCGGACGATGCGGCAGGCCCGCGTCCTGTTGCTGCTCACGGTGACGACCGACGAGGCGCGCATGGACGGGCGGGTGGCGGCGGCGATCGGCGACCTGGAGCGGACGGGCCTGGTCGAGCGGATCGAGCTGCCCCGCTTCTCCCGGGCAGAGGTCGCCGCACAGATCGCCGGGATCCTGCATGCGCGGCCGGACGGCGACCTCGTGGACCGCGTGATGGCCCGGAGCGACGGCAACGCCTTCTTCGCGGAGGAGCTCCTGGCCGCCGAGCTGCGCGGCGACGCGGGGCCGGTGCCGCCACTGCTGGATGACCTGCTCCGGTCGCGCCTCTCGACCGTCTCGGAGACGACGCGGGCGGTCCTGCGCGTGGCCGCCGTCGCGGGCATCGAGGTCGATGACGATCTCGTCGCGGCGGCCTCGGGCCTCCCGTCCGCGACCGTGGCCGTCGCCCTGCACGAAGCCGCGGCGCGTGGGCTGCTGGTGCGACGGGACCACCCCCTGGAGGCGTACGCGTTCCGGCACGGCCTGCTGCAGCAGGCGGTCGAGCGCGAGCTCCTGCCGGGGGAGCGGCGGCAGCTCCACGCGGCATGTGCCCGGGCGCTGGTCGGGTCCCTCCATCCCGAGCGGCAGGCGGCCGCGATCGCGCGGCATTGGTCGCTCGCGGATCGGCCGGAGAGGGCGTTTCCCGCGGCCGTCGTCGCCGGCCTCGACGCCGAGGCCCGCCTCGCGTTCTCCGACGCGCGGCAGTACGACGAGATGGCCCTCTCGCTGCTCGCGGCAATCCCGGCCGAGGCCGTGCCGCCCGGCGCCGACGAACTCGACCTGCTCGCGCATGCCGCCGACGTGACGGCACTCTCGGGCGACCCCGCCGCGGCCGTTGCGCTGGTGCGGCGCGCGCTCGTGCTTCTCCGCACGCGAGATGCCGACCGCGGGCGGGCGACGTTCGTCGACCGCGAGTGGCCGGCATCCGCTGCGACGTTCGCGGGCACGTTCCTCGATCACCTCCGGTGGTACCTCTGGCAGGCCGGTGACTACGACGCGGCCGAGCAGGTCCTGGAGGAGGCGTACCGGTTGCTCCCCGCGGAGCCGCCGACGATCGCCCGGGCGCGACTGCTCGGCCACATCGCCGGACTGCACCTCCAGCGCGGCCGACTC
>JAJYGK010000094.1 GCA_021790715.1 Chloroflexota bacterium | reverse complement strand
GGCTCGGGACCGAGCCGCGTTCCGTGCCGGATGATCTCCGCCGGCCGGCTCCGGCCGCCGGCGCGGCGGCCCGGGTCACGCGTCGCGGAGCGGGATCCACGCCTCCGTCGGCGCCTGGTCCACGAACCCGCCGGGGTCGAACAGCTCGGCGAGCAGCGCGATCCCCTCGATCGTCCGCGGCCCGGGCCGGGTGAAGTAGGACCTGGCGTCGAGAGCGAACACCTCGCCGTTGCGCGCGGCCCGGAGATCGTGCCAGGCGGCGGGCCGGACGGTCCGTTCCCATGCGTCGGCGGCCTGCCGCGCGTCGAGCCCGAACGGCATCAGCAGGACCTGGTCGGGATCCACCTCCATGACCGCGTGCCAGCTCGTCTCGGCGGCACGGTGGCCCTCGCGGCCGATCACGTCCCAGCCTCCCGCCCGGCGCACCTGCTCCGGGATCCAGTGCCCGCTCGCGTACGGCGGGTCGAGCCACACGAGGGCGACCACGCGGCGCGCCCGGATCCCGTCCGCGCGGCGGCGCTGCACCTGCGCTTCGATCGCGCCGAGCCGTTCGCGCAGGAGCTCGACGAGCCCGATGGCCTCATCCTCGGCGGACGTCATCGCCCCGACCGTGGTGATGGCATGCAGGATCCCCTCGATCGACGTCGGCTCGAGCGTCACGACCTCGGCCTCCGAGCCCCACGACCGGAGCGCCTCGATCACGTGCGCCCGGTCCGCCCCGCGCGTGCCGCCGTCCTCGCCGGCGAGGACGAGGTCGGGATCGGCGACGCGGAGCGCGGCCACGTCGAGCCGGCCCGAACCGCCGGCCGCCGCGTCCACCGCCGATCCCGCCCCCACGGATCCGGCCCGGAGGATGCCGGCTGCAGCGCCCTCGGGGAACGGCACCCGCGCGACGACGGGGACGGTCGCGGCGTCGGGAGGATAGTCGCACGCGTCCGTCCGCCCCACGAGCTCGTCGCCGAGCCCGAGCGCGTAGACGATCTCCGTGGCAGCGGGGAGCAGCGAAACGATGCGCACCTGGCGAGTGTACGGGCCCGGGGCGGCCGCCCACGCCGCGTACCACGCAGGAGGCCCCGACGTCGCACGTCGGGGCCCCGTGATGTCTGCCTGGACCTGCCCCCGGCCGCGCCGGGCAGGTCGGCCGCGATCAGGCGGCGGTCAGGCGGGCTTCAGCGTCTCGAGCTGCGCCCGCGCGGCGTCCTTGTCGGTGAACCAGAGGGCGTTGAGCGGCGTGTACGCCGTCCACTCGGCGGGGACGGAGTCCTCCGCGAAGATGGCGTTCACCGGGCACTCCGGCTCGCACGCGCCGCAGTCGATGCACTCGTTCGGATCGATGTAGAGGGTGCGGTCGACCCCCTCGTCGAATTTGATGCAATCCACGGGGCAGACCGAGACGCAGGCCTGGTCCATCACATCGACGCACGGTTCGGCGATCACGTAGGTCATCGGGTTCTCCCAGTCTCAACACCGTCAGCGCGGCCACGCGCCATGTTACGACGCGGAGCCGCTCCGCCGGTGCCTCGCGACGCACCCCGACGGCCGCGCGGGCCTCATCCGAGGCCGCGGCCGGAACCCCCGCCGACGGAGGGCATCCACCGGCTGCCGGCAAGCTGCGCCCCCGCGGCTCCCGACGATTGCCAGCGGCGACCGGCGAGCAGGAGACCGGCGTCGACGGGGCCATCCCCGTCGATCTGCCAGCGGCGACCGGCGATCTCCCGATCGACGGCCGCGCCGCCCGGGCGGGGGCCGACGACGGCATCACCCGCGGCGCCGCGCTGTCCGCCGACGCCGATCTCCGCGCGGCTCGGCGGAGACGCGTCGAGCCGCGACGCGCCGAGCATCACCACGACCGCGATTCCGGAGACCCACGCCCCCGCGATCAGCAGCACGCGCCCGGCCGGGCCCCGCCGGGACGTCCCCCTCCCCCGTGCACGGATCCGCATCGCTCCTCGCCTCCCTCACCCGGCGCCTTCCCGAGCCGCCGGTCCAGGGAGCCTATCGCTCGCGGCTCACCAGGGGCTCACCGGTGGCTTCACGCCGCCTTCACGGCGACTTATCGCCGTCGGCGGTGCGGGCGGTCGGCCTGCGGGCGCGCGCCCCGCCGGGCGCTGCGGACGGTGGCCTTCGGGCAGGTCCCGCCGCGGGGGGCGTGGGCGGCCTGCGGGCGCGTGTGGCGAGGCCGGACGTCGGCGGGGGAGGAGGTCACATGCCCTGCGGCGCGTAGTCCGGGTCGAGGTACTTCTCGGGGTCGTCCTGGAACTCGAGCATGCAGCCCTTGCCGCAGAAGTAGTACGTGGTGCCCTTGTACTCGAAGGTCCACTTCGCGGTGGCGGTGTCGACCTCCATCCCGCAGACGGGATCGATTGCGGATGCCATGAGTGCCTCCTTGTCTCCGTTGATCGGATACTCCCGGACAGTATATCGGGCGGGCACCACCGCGGCCGTCGTGCGGGCGTCGCGCAGCCGTCGTGCGGGTGGTACCCGGACGGGCTGGACGAGGCTCGCGGACCCGGCGGACGCTATGCTCTCGGGATGACCGAGCGACGCGGACCACAGTCGATGCTTCCGCCGCACGCCACCGCCGACCGGAAGCTGCTGCAGACCAGGCCGTACCAGGACGTCTCGTTCCTGGAGACGGACGCGTGGCGGTCGCTGCGGATCCTGGGCGAGTTCATCAGCGGCTTCGAGACGCTCGCGCGGCTCGGCCCGGCCGTCACGGTCTTCGGGTCGGCACGCACCGCGAAGGACGATCCCATGTACCGGGCCGCGACGATGCTCGCGAAGGGCCTGGCGGAGGCGGGATTCACCGTGATCACCGGCGGCGGCCCGGGGATCATGGAGGCCGCGAACATGGGCGCGCAGCAGGGCGGCGGGCTGTCGGTCGGCTGCACGATCGAGCTGCCGCACGAGCAGCGCGTCAACGACTACACGGACCTGTCGGTCAGCTTCCGCTACTTCTTCGTGCGGAAGATGATGTTCGTGAAGTACGCGCAGGGCTTCGTCATCTTCCCCGGCGGGTTCGGCACCCTCGACGAGCTCTTCGAGTCGATCACGCTCGCGCAGACCGACAAGATCGAGCACTTCCCCGTGGTCCTGGTCGGGACGGCGTACTGGAAGGGCCTGCTGGACTGGCTGCACGGCCGGGTGGGCGCGGAGGGCAAGATCGACACCTCCGACCTGGGCCTGCTCCGCGTGACCGACGACGTCGACGAGGCCGTCTCGCTGATGGTCGAGTCCCGCGCCCGACGCGCATCCGCACGCGCGGGGGACGACCAGGAGATCGACCGGGACGAGGCCGGAACGGCGCGCGGGTGGCGGCCCGAGTCCTGAGTCCGCGGATCAGGGGACGCAGGCGCCCGTGCTCACGGCCGACGTCCTCCCGATCGCCGGCGCGACGTCCGACCGCACCTCGCCGATCGCGAGCGCATAGCCGACGTTGGCGGTGGAGCGGGCCCTGGCGAAGACCACGCCGGCGACGCGCCCGTTCGAGGTCACGAAGGGGCCCCCGCTGTCCCCGGCCTGCACGTCGGCGGCGATCTCGATCACGACCCGCGTCACGGTGTTCTGGCCGTAGATGTCGAAGCCGGTCGCGGTGAACGTGTCGCGGACCGCGGCCGGCACCGCGACGAGTCCGCCTCCGCCCGGATGCCCCAGTGCCACGCCGGCCGTGCCGGTCGCCGGCGCCGCCGCGTCAATCGCGAGCGGCGGTACCGCGACGCCCGGGGCATAGAGCAGGGCGACGTCCATCCCCGGGTCGTAGAAGACGACGCGCGCGCCGGCCGAGGCCCCCGACTGCGTGGTCACGGCGGTCGTGCCGCGCTCCCCGGCGACCACGTGCGCGTTCGTCACGATGTAGCCGGGCGCGATCGCGAATCCCGTCCCGGAGAGACGCAGCCCGCAGGCATCCCCGACCACCTCGACGGTGGACGGCGCCACGCGATCGGCGAGCGCGGCGACGCTC
This sequence comes from Chloroflexota bacterium, assembly GCA_021790715.1. GTDB lineage: Bacteria > Chloroflexota > Limnocylindria > Limnocylindrales > CSP1-4 > JAJYNJ01. Next base: position 24,929 of record JAJYGK010000094.1, on the reverse strand, counting down.
GTGTCGCTCGGGACCGCGACCGGCGGCCCGACCGGCCCCTCGAGGAACTGGAAGACCTGCGGCAGGCCGACCGGATCGAGGAAGGCGCGTATCCGCCCGAGCACGGGGGCCGGCGAGGGCAGCGCGGACTGCACCGCCATCACGACGGTCGAGTGGTCGATCTGCTCCGAGAGCGTCTGGGACGGCCCGACGGCGAGGATGGGCGCGAGGAACCAGACGGCCAGCACGACCTGCGCCGCGCCGAGCAGGAGGCCGGCCAGCCGGTCGACACCGGCCAGCGGCGTGCGCCCGATGCGCCTGACGACGGCGACCGCGACGGCGGCGCCGAACGCCTGGCCGGTGGCCAGCGCGAGGAGCAGGAAGACGAGCACCAGGACGGCGCGCAGGAACCGGTCGAGTGTCGGGAACGCGCCCGCCAGCTCGGGCAGCACCGCGACGGCCGCGATCGCCCCGACGCCGGCGCCCACCAGGCTGAGGGACTGGGAGACGGCACCCTGCCGCAGCCCGCTCAGCGCGCCGGCCACGATCAGCAGGAGCAGGAGCACGTCCAGGACGTCGAGCTTCACGGCACGATCCTGGGCCGGCGTGCGTCACGCACGAGTCTCAGCCCGGACGGCAGCCGTGACAGCCAGCCGCTCGCGGACGAGCGGGAGACACCCCACCAGGCAGACGTCGTCGCCGAGCGCTGCGGGGACGATCGAGAGCCGGCGGCCGGGAGCTCGGAAGGCGGCCGAGCGCACCGCCTCGCGCGCCGGGTCGAGGAGTCGGTCGCCCTGTCCGCGGGCCACGGATCCGCCGACGACGACGAGCGTCGGGTCGAACACGTCCGCGACGACCACCAGGGCCGCCGCGAACGCGCGGCGCGCGTGCTCCATGATCGCCGCCGCAGCGGCGTCGCCGGCCTCCTCTGCGGCGGCCACGTCGACCGCGCTCAGCCGCCCGATGCCGTCCCGGTCGACGGCGGCGGCGAGGAGGCCGCCTCCGCCGGCACGCACGGCCTCCCTCGCCGCGCGGGCGATTCCCGCCCCGGACGCGATCGCCTCGAGGTGTCCGCGCGCCCCGCACCCGCACGGCGGCCCGTCGAGCTCCACGAGCAGGTGGCCGAGCTCGCCCGCCGTGCCGTCGGGCCCATGGAACAGGGCGCCGCCCGCGAGGACCGCGCCGCCGATCCCGGTCGACACCGTGAGATACACGACGTCGGCGACACCGCGAGCGGCCCCGAAGGCGTGCTCGCCGAGCAGTGCCACGTTCGTGTCGCGGTCGAGGAACGCCGGCAGGCCGAGGCGCCGCTCGAGCTCCGGCGCGATCGGCACGTCGCGGAGCGCGGGGGCGTTGGGCGGGTCCAGGATCACGCCGGCCACGGGATCGACCGGCCCGATCGCCGAGATGCCGATCGCGACCGGGGCGGCGGGCAGCGCGCCCGGCGACACGAGCGCATCCCCCGGGTTCCGTTCCGTGGTCCGGGAGACGGCACGGATCAGCCGCTCGGCCAGGTCGAGCAGCGCGGCGGGCCCGCGGTCCGTCGCCGAGAGCTCCTCGGCGCGCGCGAGCACGGCGCCGTCGGAGCCGACGAGCGCTGCGCGCAGCCGCGTGGCCCCGAGGTCGATCGCCAGGATCGGCGATCCGGTCGCGGCTCCGGCCGCGGCTCCGGCAACGCCGACCACCGGCGCGTCCGCCCCGGAAGCCGATGGTTCGCCCATGTGTGGCGATTATCGGGCGCACGGCGCGCCGGCGCGACCCCGTGCGGATTCGCCTGCCGGCCGGGTACCGACCCCGTGCGGATTCGCCTGCCCGCGAGGTGTCGGCCCCGTGCCGTTTCGCCCGCGCGCCGGGGATCGGCTACGTGCCGGGGTCGGGCCGGGTGGACCGCTGCACCCGCCGCAGCAGCGCCGCGGGAGCCCACGCGATGCCGGGCAGGCGGCGCGCCGCCCGAGGGCGAGCACGGAGGACGGGCGGAACCACCGGTGGCGCGGGCTCTGCCGCGGGCGGCGGCTCCGCGGGCGGCGCGGGGGACGTCGTCCGTGCGGCAGGCGACGCGCCGACCTCGTCCCACGCCCGCGGCCGCGCGGCGCTCGGGCGCCAATCGGCCGCGTCGGACGGCAGCAGCCGTCCCTCGTACACCGCGGCGAACGTCTCGCCGTCGATGCGCTCGTGCTCCACGAGGTAGGCCGACACCCGCCGCAGGCGCGGCAGCTCCCGCAGCAGCGTCCGTCGGGCCGCCGCATACGCGTCGTCGAGGATCGCCGCGATCGCGCGGCCCATCGCGGCGCTCACGTCGGCGGGGAGCGTGGAGCCCTCCTGCGCCACCCGGAACGAGATCGGACCGCGCCCGGAGACGCCCGCGTCCGCGGCCTCCGGGTCCGTGCCCATCCCCCACCGGGTGACCATCCGGGTCGCCAGGCGGTCGGCCTTCTCGAAGTCGTTCGAGGCGCCGGCGGTCACCTCCTCGAAGAGCAGCTCCTCGGCGGCGCGGCCGCCCATGAGCGCGACGAGCGTCGCGCGCAGATCGGATTCGGACGGCAGGTCGTTGTCCTCCCGGGAACTGACCGTGACGCCCAGCGCCTCGCCGTGGGCGAACAGGCTGATCTCCTCGACGCGCCGCTTCTCGCCCCACACGCGTCCGCAGACGGCATGCCCCGCCTCGTGCGCCGCGATGATCGCGCGCTCGCGCTCGTCCATCGAGCGCACCCGGCTCGTACCGACCGCGACCTTGAGCCAGCCGTCCCGCACGTCGGCGGGCGAGAGCACCTCGCCGTCCCGGCGCGCGGCCAGGATCGCGGCCTCGTTCAGGACGTCGGCGAGCTCCGCCCCGGAGAAGCCGGCACTCCGCCGCGCCAGGCCCTCGAGGTCGACCTCGGCGTCCAGCGGCTTGTTCCGCGCGTGGCTGGCGAGGATGGCACGCCTGGCCGCCACGTCGGGCAGCCCGACGTGGATCTTCCGGGTGAAGCGACCCGGACGCAGCACGGCCGGGTCGAGCGTATCGTGGCGGTTCGTCGCCGCGATCACGACGACCTGGTCGGTGGTCGCGAATCCGTCCATCTCGACGAGCAGCTGGTTGAGCGTCTGCTCGCGCTCCTCGTGGCTGTTGATGCCGCCCCTGGTCTTGGCGAGCGCGTCGAACTCGTCGATGAACAGCACCGCGCGCCCGTGCCTGCGCGCCTGCGCGAAGAGGTCGCGCACGCGGCTGGCGCCGACGCCGACGAACTTCTCCACGAACTGCGACCCGGACGAGGCGATGAACGGCACGCCGGCCTCCGTGGCGACGGCCCGGGCCAGCATCGTCTTGCCGGTCCCCGGAGGACCCCAGAGCAGGACGCCGCGCGGGCTCGTGGCACCGAGGCGATGGAACCGCGCGGGGTCGCGCAGGAACTCGATCGTCTCGACCAGCTCGAGCTTCGCCTCGTCGCAGCCGGCCACGTCCTCGAGGCGCACGCCACGGGCGGCATCCTCCCGGCCGGCCGTCGGCACGACGGTGGTGAACGTCGCGCGCGCGCCCTCGCGCCTGGCGCTGCCTCGCATCGAGCGGTGCACCGCGAGCGTCACCATCACGGCCAGACCCGCGACGAGCAGGCCCACCAGGAGCAGCGTCGCCGGCCCCGTGTCGACGGGCCCGCCGGAGAGCGCGGCGCCGGGGAGCGAGGCCGCGTCGACGGTCAGCAGCGATCCGAACCCGAGCGTCGCGAGCGTCTGCACGGCGTCGGAAGCCGGCACGGAGAGAGTGACAACGACCCGTCCCCCATCGCGGGTGATCGCGACGAGGCCATTCGACGACTGCGGGTCGCTCGCGATGGATGCCACGTCCCCGGCGCGCGCGTGGTCCACCAGCTGCGTCAGCGTCCACGTGGCGGTCGCCCCGGATCCCCCTGCGGCCGCGGAGGCGGTGGCGCTCGCGGGCGCCGCGGGGGCCAGGAGCGAGAGCCCGATCAGCCCCGCGAGCGCCGCAACCGCCACGAGGCCCGCAGCCGCTGCCCACGGTCGCCGATCGACGCACCCGGCGATCCGGGCAGGCAGGCGCGGAGGCATGACCGGTGAAGCCTACGGGCAGGCATCGCCGCCCGGCGTCGCGACGACGGGTGAGGCGGCGGGCGACGTGGGTACGGGACCCGCGTGCCGCGCATCGACTAGACGATTCGCACGGCCCGCGGCCGGCCCGCCCGGAGCGGGGCCGGAGCATTCGGCGGTGCGTGCCGCGCGGGAGGAACGCCATCGCGCCCAGGGGCGGACCGAACGCCGCTGTTAGGTTCCTCATGGAACGTATCTGGTATGCTTGTCCGCGTGCAGCGCTCCACCGTGGATGTCCTCGAATCGATCGCGGTCGGCTCGGTCGCCGTGACCGCACTCGCACTCGCCCAGGCCGGGGTCGAGCTGACCTTCGCGCAGTGGCGCGTCCTGGTGGTCATCTCCGACGCCGCCGACGGGGCCACCGTCGGCGAGATCGCGACGCGGACCGGCTCCGCGCACTCCCCGGCGAGCCGCCTGGTTGCCCGCATGCGGCGGCACGGGCTCGTCGCGACCGAGCAGGACACGCACGATCGACGGGCGACGCGCGTGCGGATGACGGATCACGGACGGGACGTGCGCGAGCGGGTGGTCGGCAGGCGACGCGCGCTGCTCGAGGAAGCCGTCGGAGCGAACCCGCTCCCGCCCACGGTCGCGCAGCGCCTCGACGCGCTCGCCGGCCTGCTGCGGGGGTTCGAGTGACGGTCGCGGCGGGCCGGCCGCGCGCTCCCGGCCTGCGACTGCGGGCCACCGGGTGGCTGGTCCGGATCCGGCGGGTGGTCCGCAACGCGCCGTACCTGCGCAAGTGGGTCATCCTCGGCGCCCTGATCGGCGTCGTCGCCGGAGTCGGGGCGATCTTCTTCTTCACCCTGCTCCATCTCGGCACGCTGCTGCTGCTCGGCGTCATCGCCGGCTACTATCCGCCCACGCCGCTCGGCGAGGGCGGTTCCCCCATCACCGCGATCGCGCGGCCATGGCTGCTGCCGATCGTGGTCGGCGCGGGCGGTCTCATCTCGGGTCTGATCGTGACGCGCTTCGCGCCCGAGGCGGAGGGCGACGGCACCGACGCGGCCATCCGCTCGTATCACCACGGTCCCCGGCGGATCCGCGCCCGCGTCCCGCTCATCAAGGCGGTCACCGCCGCGATCACCATCGGCTCGGGCGGCTCGGCCGGGCGCGAGGGCCCGACCGCCCAGATCAGCGCCGGGTTCGGCTCGCTGCTGGCCCGGCTCCTGGACCTGGATGCCCGCGACGCCCGCATCGCCGTGGCGGTGGGGATCGGCTCGGGCATCGGGTCGATCTTCCGGGCACCGCTCGGGGGCGCGGTCCTCGGCGCCGAGATCCTGTACCGCGACGACGTGGAGGCGGAGGCGCTCGTCCCCTCGTTCATCGCGTCGATCGTGGGCTACACCATCTACGGCAGCGTCGAGGGGTTCGACCCGATGTTCGGCCTGCAGACGCATGCCACCTTCGGGGCACCGTCCCAGCTCATCTACTACGCCGTGCTCGGGGTCGTCGCAGGCCTGGTCGGGCTCCTCTTCATCCGCTCGTTCTTCGGCCTCACGACGTGGTTCCAGGGCTGGACCGTGCCACGGGTGCTCCGGCCCGCCATCGCGGGCGTCGGGGTGGGGATCATCGGCATGGTCCTGCCGGGCGCGATGGGCGCCGGGTACGGGTGGCTGCAGTCGGGCTTCGGCAGCGGGATCATGGCCATCCCGCTGTGGGTCCTGATCCTCCTGCCGTTCGCCAAGATCCTGACCACGTCGATGACGATCGGCTCGGGCGGATCGGGCGGCACGTTCGGGCCCGGGGTCGTGATGGGCGGGATCCTGGGCGCCGCCATGTGGCGGCTCCTCGAGCCGTTCGCGCCCGGGCTCCCCCCGGACCCGGCGGGCTTCACGATCGTGGCCATGATGGCGCTCTTCGGGAGCATCGCGCACGCGCCGCTGGCGGTGATGCTGATGGTGGCCGAGATGACCGGCAACCTCTCCATGCTCGCCCCCGCGATGGTGGCCGTGGGACTGGCCACGTTCGTGGTGGGCGACGCCTCGATCTTCGAGTTCCAGCTCCGCGACCGGGCCGAGTCGCCGGACCACCGGTACCGCACCGCGCTGCCGCTGATGGCCTCGCTCACGGTCGGGCAGGCCCTTCGCGTTCCCCGCTGCGTGGCGAACTCGCGCGAGCCGGCCGGACGCGTCGCCGAGCGGGCGGGGTTCACGCGCGTGCCCGGTGTCCCCGTGCTGGACGATTCCGGGCAGTTCACCGGCATCGTCCGCACCGCGACCCTCGCGCAGGCCCCCGCCGACGCGGACGTCGGGACGCTCGTCGACACGGCATTCCCCACTGCACAGGACACCGACGCACTGGATCACGCCCTCGAGCAGATGAGCGACAGCGGCGTCAACTGGCTTCCCGTGGTGGAGGCGGACCACAAGCTCATCGGCATCGTCAACGTGCGCGACGTGATGGCGACGTACCGGCTGGCTATGCGCGGCACGAGCCGCCGCGTCCAGGCTCCCGGCGTCACCGGGCGCATCATCGAGGCGACCGTCTCGCCGGGATCGAGCCTGGCGGGGATGGCGATCGAGGCGATCCCGTGGCCGCGCGATGCGGTCGTGGTGGCCGTCCAGCACGGCGACGCCCTCGTGGTGCCCCGCGGGCACGTCGTCCTCGTCGAGGGCGATCGCGTGAGCGTCTTCGCGGCACCGGCCGCGGTCCGCGACGTGCAGACGCTGCTGTCCGCGGACGAATCGGCTCCGCGCCCGGCGGTGCAGGGCGACGCACCTGCCGGCGCGCCGAACGACGGCCGAGCGGACGACGGCCGCGCGGACGAGCCCGCGCCCGGTCAGGCCTAGCCCGGGTCGCGGCGCCTGCCGTGACGTCCCTGCAAGCTTCACGGCCGGCGTACCGCAGCGGAGCGGCCCCTCGCGGGCGGAGCATCCACCGGTGAGGGAACGCGCGGAGGGCGGACGCGGGGACGCCGAGCGGCCCGGACGCCGCCCGGAGCAGGGGGAGACGGACCGATGACACAGGCCCCGACGTCGCACCGACCCGGGAGCAGCGACGACCGGCACGACCGAAAGCACCAGGTGCTGGCACGCGGCACGGCGTCCGCCGCGCAGAGCATCGCGGATGCCCTGGTCATCAAGGACCGGGACGTCTTCTTCCTGTGCAGGCCCGACGGAGAGGTGCCCGTCGAGGGGCGGCACGGGTTCGGCCTCTACTACAACGACTGCCGCTTCCTGCGCGGCTACGAGCTCCGGCTGGCCGACGGGTCGGCCGACCGGCTGGCGTCGTCGGCGGGCGACGGGAACGCGATGTCGATCGAGCTGACGAACCCGGGCGCGCAGGCAGGGGGCAGCGAGGGCGTCCCGAAGGAGCGCATCGGGGTGGCCTGGCACCGGCGACTGGACGGCGAGACGCTGACGCTCCGCGACACCCTCGGGCTCGAGAACTTCGGCGTGGAGCCGGCCAGGTTTCCGCTGCGGCTCCGCTTCGACGCGCGGTTCGAGGACGTGTTCGACGTCCGCGGGCTCATCCGCGATCGCCCCGGCACCCTCCATGCCCCTGCCTGGCACGGCCGGGAGCTCGTGCTCGGGTACGACGGGGCCGACGCCCGGACGCGGACGCTCACGATCTCCTTCAGCCCCGCCCCGCAGGTGCGGCACGGCACCGAGGCCGGCTGGGACATCGAGCTCGGGCCCAGGGAGCGACGGCAGATCACGGTCTCGCTGGTGGCGGCCGTGACGCCGGGGCGGGGCGCCGGCGCCGACGATGACGCATGGAGCGACGAATCGCCGTCGGGCGGGATCACCGACGAGCAGATCCTGCGCCGCGGCAGGCGCGCGGGAGCCGGCCGGCGCCAGGGGGGCCGGTCGCCGTCGGCGGAGCGGTTCACCGCCGTCCGATCGAACAGCCGAATCCTGAACGGGATCGTCCACCGCTCGCTCCGGGATCTGCAGATCCTCCGCAGCGACAACGCCGGCGCGGAGTACTTCGCTGCCGGGGTGCCCTGGTTCGTGGCGCTCTTCGGGCGCGACAGCGTGATCACGTCGATCGAGTCGCTGGCCTACGACCCGGCCGTGGCGGAGCAGACGCTGCGGGTGCTGGCGGCCTGGCAGGGCGAACGCGTCGACGACTACCGCGACGAGGCGCCCGGCAAGATCCTGCACGAGCTGCGCGTCGGCGAGCTGGCACGGATCGGGGCCGTGCCACATCACCCCTTCTACGGCAGCGTCGATTCGACGCCGCTCTTCTGCCTCCTGGTCGCCAGGCACGCGGCGTGGACGGGGAGCCTCGACCTGTTCCGGGAACTCGGGAGGCACGTCGACGCGGCGCTCGAGTGGATCGACCGCTACGGCGACAGCGACGGCGATGGGTTCGTCGACTACGGGAGCTCGACGAGCAGGGGCCTGGTCAACCAGGGCTGGAAGGATTCGGGCGACGGCATCGTCAATGCCGACGGCAGTCTGGCGACGGCGCCGATCGCCCTGGTCGAGGTGCAGGGCTACGTCTTCGCGGCCAGGCGCGAGCTCGCCGACCTGTACGAGCGGACGGGCGACCATGAGCGGGCCGGTCGCCTCCGCGCACGGGCCGAGGAGCTGCGGCGCCGGTTCGAGGAGCGCTTCTGGATGGAGGACGCGGGGACGTATGCCCTCGCCCTGCAGCGGGACGGGCGGGCGTGCGCGGTCGTCTCGTCGAACCCGGGGCAGGCGCTGTGGACGGGGATCGTCGCGCCCGAACGAGCGCACCGGGTGCGCGACGCGCTGATGACGGACGACATGTTCTCCGGGTGGGGCGTGCGCACGCTCTCGCGGGCCGAGAAGCGATACAACCCGATCGGCTACCACCTCGGCACGGTGTGGCCGCACGACAACGCCATGATCGCGGCGGGCCTGCGCCGGTACGGGTTCGCCGACGATGCGCACCGCATCGCGGCCGGCATCGCGGACGCCGCCGCGGCGTTCCCCGAGTACCGGCTCCCCGAGGTCTTCTCGGGGTATCCGCGGGCCCGCTTCGACGTCCCGGTCCACTACCCCGTCGCGTGCCACCCGCAGGCGTGGGCCGCCGGCAGCGTGCCCTCCCTGCTGACGACGCTGCTCGGCCTTGAGCCGGACGCCTTTGCACACGAGCTCCACGTGGTGCGCCCGATGCTCGTCCCGTCGGTCGACTGGCTCGAGCTGCGCGGACTGCGCGTGGGGGCCGCGCAGTGCGACCTGCGCTTCGATCGAACGGCGTCCGGCATCTCGGTCGAGGTGCTGCGGATCGAGGGCGACCTGAGGGTCACGACAGAGCTCGGCCAGACCGGGCGTCGGCAGGCGCCGGCCAGGGCCCGCAGCGCCGGCGGCAACTGAGCGGCCGGCGCGGCCCGAGCTGCCGGCTCCCACCGCGGGCACCGCCGGCGTGAAGTCGCGTCCGCGGCACTACCGGGCGAGGAACGCCTGCAGGTCGGCGGCCGAGCACGCGCCCGCCAGGCAGCCCAGTCCCCAGTTGTCCTCGAGGGTCCGGAGGAGGGAGTGCTCGGTCGCGATCCTGCCGGAGCGCTGACCGGGCCCGATCCAGGGCGCCGCCGCGATCAGCGGCACGTGTCCGCCGCCGGTGCCCGGCCCGGCCGCCCCCGCGTTCGTGGTTCCCTCGTCCCACGTGATGAAGAGGATCCCGTGCGCGAAGGCCGGCGACGCGAGGATTCGGGGCACGAACGCGCGGAGGAACGCGTCTCCGGCCGCCACCGAGCCCTGGTCCATGTCGTTGGCGAGGTTGGGGACGATGAACTCGACATTCGCCGCCGCGGGGTCGAACGAGGCCAGTGGGCTGATGTCGGCGCAGCGGGTCGGGCTCGTCCGGATCGCGTCGAAGCTGATGGCGGGGTTGTGCGCGCGCTCGTACGTGCCGGGCGCCCCGACGAGATCCACCCCGCCCGTGGCGACCGCACCGGCGAAGCAGTGCCCCGGGTAGTCCTGCGCGTACACGTGCCAGGACAGCCCGCGGCGGTCGAGCTGGTCGAGCAGTGTGGGCGCCGAGAAGTTCCGCAGCGTGTTGTCGACCACGCCGAGCGTGGTGCCGGCGAGGAGGTCCACGTAGTCGGGCTGGGAGCCGTGCGTGACCGAGTAGTACCGCGTGTCGAGGCCGTACGTCGCGATCAGGTGGTTGAGATACGGTGCGGCCGGGTTGCCCACGATCTGCCCGTACTCCCGGTTCTCCATCATGATCACGTAGGCGTGGGTGAACCAGCGGCCCGACGGGCTGCCGGTACCCGAAGCGGCTGGCGACGGGACGTCGGCGACCCGGGAAGCAGACGGCCCGCCGGCCACTCCCGGCGCGGTCGGAAGGAGCGCCCAGAGCGCGACCGTCGCGATGGCGAGCGCCCCGATCGCGAGCGCCGCGCGGGCGAGCAGGCTGCCCTTCGGGCGGGACCGGGGCGACGCTCCGCTCCATCGACGCACGGTCCCCCCTTTCGGCGGCCCGCGGACCGCTGCCCGCGGTGCCTCCTTCAGCTTCCGAGCGGAGGGGACACTCTATCCCGTGTCGTCGACGAGTGCCGCCGGGACCGCGGCCGACCCCGGCGTATGACGGGCCGTCACTGGCTCCACTCGTAGCCGCGGGGATCGACGAGCGCCTCGATCACCATCGGGCGGTCCGAACCGCACGCCTGCCGGACCGCGTCGCGCAGCGTCCGATCGTCCTCGGCCCGGGCGGCCTGCAGGCCGAGGGAGCGCGCCGCATCCGCGAGCCGCAGATCCGCGTCGATGAGCGTGCCGGTCGCCGGATAGCCACGCCGCGCCTGCTTGACGCGGATCGAGGAGAGCGCAGCGTCGCGCATCACCACCACGACCAGCGGTCCGGGCAGACGGCGCAGCGTGGCAAGCTCGCCGGCGTACATGAGGAGGCCGCCGTCCCCGATCACCGCGGCGATCGGGCGGGAGGGCAGGGCGAGACGGGCCCCGATCGCGAATCCCAGGCCCGTCCCCATGGGCGACAGGCCGGTCGAGCACAGGAACGAGTTCGGCGTCCGCGCCACCCACTGCTGCACCATCAGCAGCTTGTGCGAGCCGACGTCCGTGGTGGCGACGGCGTCCGGCGGAAGCTCCTCCCGGAGGATCCCGACGACCTCCTGGGGCCACAGACCCGCTCCCGGCCGCTCGGATGCGGGCGGGGCGAGGCCCTCGCGGACGGCCCCGGAACACGCCTCGACCTCGTCCCGGGGCCAGCCGCCGGCCCGGCCCGCGACGCCGGCGAGCAGCGCGTCGAGCGCATCGGGGAACGGGGCGTCGACCGCGATCTCCGCCGGGATGGCCGGCTCGGCGGCGTTGGCGGGCGACACGGACAGCACGGGCGGGGTCAGCGGCCACGGCCCGAGGAGCTCCGCGCTGTCGACGCCGAGCGCCAGGACCACGTCGGCCCGGTTGCCGAGCCCGACGACGTCGGCGTTCCGACGGGTCGCGATGGTGCCCACGTACAGGTCGTGATCGTTGGGGAACCACCCCTTCGACTGGGGCGTGTCGGTCACCGGCGCGCCCAGCGCCTCGGCCAGCCGCACGAGGCGGTCTCCGACGGCGCGGTGCGTGACCCCGATCCCGAGCACGATCAGCACGCGACGCGCAGTCGAGAGCCGAGCCGCCACGTCCCGCAACCGGGCCTCGGGATCCGCCCGCAGTTCGTCCGTGTGCGGTGGCGGGGTCGCCGGCGGCCGCATCGCCAGGCCGGCGGCATCGGTGGAGACGGACACGAGTACGGGCCCGGGCAGCGGCCCGTTGGCCATGGCGAAGGCGCGCGGCAGCTCGTCGCCGAACGTGTCGGGCGCCGCCGAGAGCCGGGCGCGGACGATGCCGGGCGCGACGTGCTCGAACGGGAGCCGCTGGTGCACGGGCAGCCCGGGGGCCGCGACGTGATCGCCGATCACCACGCACAGCGGCATCCGGTCGAGGTGGGCGGCCAGGATCCCGGTCGTCGCATTGGCGATGCCCGGTCCCCCGGCGACCATGCAGACGCCCGCCCGACCCGTCAGGTGCCCGGTGATCGCGGCTGCGAATGCGGCGGTCGACTCATGGTGCGTGAGGACGAAGTCGATGCCGGCCCTGCGGGTGGCCTCCATCAGCTCGATCGTCTCGGTGCCGGGCAGCCCGAAGACGTGCCGCACGCCACCCTCGGCAAGGAACCCGGCGAGGCCGGTCGCGATGTCCATCTGCGTCACCGCGGTCAGGCGCCGCCCCGGGGCCCGGCGCCGGAGGACGCGAGCGGCGCATCCGCGGCACCCCAGCGCGCCCGCAGCCTGGGCAGGATCTGCTCGCTGTAGAGGGACAGGAAGCGGCGCTGGTCCGGTCCCGGAGCGTGGAACACGAGGTGCGTGAACCCGAGCTCGATGTACGGGCGGATCTGCTCGACGTGCTCGTCCGGATCGTCGGACACGAGCCAGCGCTTGTGAGCCTGGTCGGCCACGGTCTCCGCGATCAGCTCCATCTCCCGGGGATCGTGCACGCCCATCTTGGCCTCCTGGGGGAGTGCCAGCGCCGACCAGTACTTCGTGTCCTCCATCGCACGCGCACGATCCGTGTCGAAGGAGACCTTGACCTCGATCATCCGCTCGACCGCGGCGGGCTCGCGCCCCGCCTTCGCCAGGCCCTCGTCGAGCGCCGGGATCAGGGAGTCCGTGTAGAGCTCCCAGGCCTTGCCGGAGGTGCAGATGAACCCGTCGGCGATGCGTCCGGCCAGCCGCGCGGCCGACGGACCGGACGCCGCGATGTAGATCGGCACCGGCGTCTCCGGCCGGTCGTAGACGGTCGCGTGGTGCGTGCGGTAGTACTGCCCCTCGAACGAGACGAGCTCCTCCGTCTGCAGCCGGCGGATCAGCTCAACGGCCTCCTTGAGCCGTGCGAACCGCTCCTTCGAGTCGGGCCACTCGATGTCGAGGACGGCGACCTCGTTGAGCGACTCGCCCGTGCCGACGCCGAGCATCACGCGCCCGGGATACAGGCAGCCGAGGGTCGAGATGGCCTGGGCGACCACCGCGGGGTTGTACCGGAACGTGGGCGTCACGACGCTCGTCCCGATGGTCACCCGGCTCGTGCGCTCGCCGAGCGCGCCCAGCCACGCGAACGAGTACGGCGCGTGCCCGTCCGAGTGGCGCCAGGGCTGGTAGTGGTCGCTCACCACCACGCTGTCGAACCCGACGCGCTCCGCCTCCACCGAGAACTCGAGCAGCTCGCGTGGACCGAACTGCTCCGCAGACGCCTTGTACCCCAGCTTCAACATGTCTGCCTCCTGCTCGTCGCCCTCACGCGCCCGCCCGGTCGTCCCCAGCGCTGCGGCCGAGGACGATGGGCTTGTTGCCCTCGTCGTGCATCCGGCCGAGGACCGCGAGCAGCTCCGCGCGGCGGCCCCGGAATTCCCCCAGGCGGACGACGTAGTGCGGGCCGAGCGCGGTCCGCGATTCCGCGTTTCCGTAGCTCACGATCCCCAGGCCGTGCTCGGGATCGAGGGCGATCGACCCCGGCGCGAGCCCGATCACGCGGGGATCGTCCTCCCCCGCAGCGACCCGCGCATCGAACTCGCCGGTCATGCCGGACCACATCCCGTGCGTCAGCTCTCCGTGGAGCGGCAGGGCGCGGAGGAGCGCACGCGTCGCCTCGAGGGCATCGTCCAGCTCGGCCGTCCCGTCGACCTCACCGATCCGGATCGAGATCTCACTCATCTCATCACTCCCCAGCGCGTTCGATCAGGATCTCCTTGCCGCCCTCGGCGCGGGTGGCGCGAGCGAGATCCATGAGCGTCTCGGCATTGCCCGACAGGGTCCCGATCATCGTCGCGTAGGCACCGGCGACCTGGTGGCTGCGGGCCTGGCCCTGCCCGTACGCGATCACGAACTCGCCGTGCTGCGGCCGGAAGGCGAGCGACGCCGACGGGTAGAACGTGACGGGATTCTCCACCGGATAGGACGCGTCGGCCAGCGAGCGGATCAGGATGTAGGCCCCCTCGCCACCCCAGCGCAGGTGGCGCAGCCGATCCCTGATGGGGAGCGAGTCCCAGAACCGGGCGACGGTGGTCGGCGCGGCAGCGTCGTCGAGGGTCGCCTCGCCGACCACGCCGTCGATCGTGATGCGGATCCGCCTGGACATGGTCAGCCCTCCACCGTGAGCGTGGCGCGGATGGCTCCGCTCGTCCTCGTCGGCTCGAGCGCGGCGCGGAGCGGCGCGACGGGACCGACGAGACGCGCCACCGGCGTGCCGTAGAGCCTGCCCCGCGGCCCGCGCAGTTCGGCCGTGCCGTACCCCACGAACAGGCCGGCCCCCGCCACCCCCTCCTCGCGCGCATCCGGCAGCAGCGCGAGCTGGCCCGGGTAGACCGACGTCATCGGCGTCTCGAGCGCAGGTGCCGACCCGGCAATGGCCGCCACGCACGACTCCCCCGACCAGATCGACTGGCGCAGCTCGATCCCGAGCGGCAGCGACCCGGCCAGCCACGCCGCCGTCTTCGGGGCCCCGTCCAGCAGCTCGAAATCGAAGCGGTCGTTCCCGGCGACCAACCTGATGTGAGGCATGCGTCTCTCCTTCCGCCTCGCGGCCTACAGCTGCACGCCGCGCGCGGCGCGCGACGCGGCTTCGAGCGCCTGCTCGCCCCGGTTCCGGACCAGGGCCAGCACGCGGTACACGAAATGGATGAACTTGCTGTACGGGGCCATCACGTACAGCGCCGCCAGCACGCCGAGATGCACGACGAGCATGACTCCCAGCAGGGAGGTGTCCCGGACCGCCAGGGTCAGGAGCCCGGTCAGCGAGGCGGCGCCGAGCAGACCGATGAACGCGTAGTCGGCGTCGGTCATCCAGCTCGAGGCGGCCCGTCGATCGCTGCCACGCTTCTGCAGGATCAGGCCCGCGGCGCCGGCCACCATGGCCACGCCTCCGACCGTCCCGAGCAGGACCGGCGCACTCAGGATCGGATACGGCGGCAGCTGGCCCAGGACGTCCTGCTGGAAGGACGCCGCGCAGGTGGAGGCGAAGCACAGGCCGAACCCGTAGAAGACGAGCGAGTGGAGCGACCAGCGCGCCATCGACGGACGATCGTCCGGATACGTGCACCCCTGCCCGCCCCCCCGGAGGAACCGCAGCGACAGGACGTCCGCGACGACGCCGCCGAGCTCGGCGGGCCCGATCGCGCCGCCGGCGGCACCCGAGTCGCGCCAGAAGGCGTACCCCGACGCGACCCAGCCGAGCAGCACGTAGGCCGTCCCCAGCAGCGCCGGCACGAGCATGAGCAGCCACGGCACGACGTCGTAGAACGCGCCAGGCCCCGGGTGGGGGGAGGTGACGGCCTGCGGTCCCGACACGATGACCGCCAGGGACGCGAAGACAATGATCCCCAGGAGCGCCGCCCGTGCGACGTTCACGCCGTGCCACCCGCCGAGGCGCGCCAGGCCGCGTGGCCGGGCGTAGTGGCGGTAGGTCTGGGCGCGCACCTCCGAGAGGACCTGGGGCAGGTTGATGCCGTACTCGTGCGGCGGTGCGAACGGGCACGCGTAGTAGCAGTCGCGGCAGTCGTGGCACAGGTTCGCGATGTAGTGCACGTCGCCGGCCGCATACGTGCTGCGGCGCTCGAGGGCGGGGAAGACGGCGCAGTAGCCCTCGCAGTAGCGGCAGGCGTTGCAGATCTCCAGCTGCCGAGCCGCCCGCAGCACGAGGTCGTCACCGGTCACCGGCAGCCTCCCGTCCGGCGATGCGGCCGAAGGCATGGCCGATCGTCAGGCCCAGACCCGCGAGATACCCGTGGCCCAGGATGTTGCCGGCCATCACCTCGCCGGCGGCGTACACGTTGCGAAGCGTCGTCCCGGCCGTGGTGACGACGCGCGCGTCGGCATCCACCCGGACACCGAGGTAGGTGAAGGTGATTCCGGGTCGCAGGGGGTAGAGGTAGAAGGGGGGCGTGTCGATCGCGCTCGCCCAGTGGCTCTTGGGCGGATCGATCCCCTCCGTGTGGTTGCCGTCGAGCCGGTCGAGATCGAGCGACCCGTCGCCGCGGACCGCGGCGTTGAACGCCGTCAGGGTCGCACGCGTCGTCGCCGGCGGCAGCTCGACGGTCTCGATGAGCGCATCCAGCGACGCCGCGGCGTGGGGCGGGAACGCGACCGGGATGAACCGCCCGGCCGCCTTCGAGTCGACGATGGAGTAGGCGATCTGGTCGGGCTGCGCCGCGATGAGTCCGCCCCAGGTGGCGTACTGCTTCGGCCAGAGGTCCGCCCCCTCGTCGGCGAAGCGGCAGCCTTCGCGGTTCACCACGATGCCGAACGGGACCGAGTCGACCCGCGTCACGATGCCGCCGTCGTATCGCGGCGCGCGCGCGTCGACCGCGATCGCATGGAAGCTCCTCGCGTCGCCGACGGGCGCGGCGCCGTGGTCGAGCAGGAGACGCAGCAGGCGTCCGTCGTTATTGGGCGTTCCGCGCACGATCACCCCCTCCGCGGCATCCCCGATGCAGTCCCGGAGCCAGTCGCGGTTGGCCTCGAATCCGCCGCTGCACACGACGACCGAGGCGGCCTCCACCTCCACGTGACGCGGCCCCGGCAGCGCGACCAGGGCGCTCCGGAAGCGCTCGTCCACGATCCGGAGATCGACCACCTCGGCCTCGTACCAGACCTCGACGCCGCGCCGGCGGGCCGCCGCGTAGTACGCGTTGAGCATCGCGCGGCCCCCGCCCAGGAAGAAGGCGTTGCTCGAGTGGAGGTTCAGCGTGCCCCGGAGCGATCCCTGCCAGCGGACCCCCTGCGCGCTCATCCAGTCGGGGAGCGAGGCCGATTCCTCGACGAGGAGGTCCGCCAGTTCTCGGTCGTACTCGAGCCCGGCGGAGACACGCTCGATGTCGGCCCGGAAGTCGGCGGCGCTGTAGCGGCCGGTGGTGTACGCGTCGGGTGACTCGTGCCGGTACCGGATATCGCGCGTGTGCCGGCTGTTGCCGCCGCGGTAATCCAGGATCCCCTTCTCGCAGACGAGGACGCGCGCACCCGCCTTCGAGGCATCGAGCGCCGCGCACAGGCCGGCGTTGCCGCCGCCCACCACGAGGACGTCCACCCCGTACCGGGAACGGTCCATGCCGCCGTCCGTCACGCGAGCTGCGGCAGGACGTCGTCGTGGAACGCGCGGACCTGGTCCGCGTGCTCCTGCGGGTCGCGGGCGTAGAAGATGACGGCGATCTCCGTCGCGCCCGCGGAGGCGAACTCACGGAGCCTCTCGGCGACCGACGCGAAGGCGCCGACGACGACCCGCTCGCCCTTGGCGACCGGCAGTGCCGTGCCCTCGATCCGGTCCGCCGCGAGTGCGTCGCGTCGCACCCGCTCCGCACCCTCGTCGGTGGAGGCGACCGCCACGTAGACCTGCCGCCCGACCTCGAGACTGTCCGGGTCGCGACCCTCCGCCTCCAGGTACCCCCGGATCGTCGCGATCTTGGCCTGCATCTCCTCGCGGCCGGAGTGCGAGTCGATCCAGCCCTGCCCGTACCGCGCGATCCGACGGAAGACGGCGTCGGCGTCCCCGGCCAGCCAGATCGGGAGCGGATCCTGGACCGGCTTGGGGAACATCTCGGCCGACTCGAAGCGGACGGACTCGCCTGAGTACGTCGCATGCCGGTCCGTCCAGAGCGCCCGGAGCGCGGGCAGGTACTCGTCCATCATCGCGCCGCGGTTGACGCGCTCGCCCGCGCCGTACAGGCGCCGGTACTCCTCCACGGAACCCCCCAGGCCGAAGCCGAGGGTCAGCCGGCCCCCGGAGATCCAGTCCAGCGTCGCGGCCTGCTTGGCGAGCAGCACGGGCTCGTGGTGCGGGAGGATCAGCGTCGCCGTCGTCAACCGGATCGACGCGGTCGCCGTCGCGACCGCCGAGAGGATCGCGATCGCGTCGAAGTAGCGGCCCGGGCGGGTGAACTGCGACGCCACCCCCGGCTCGGTGACGGCGAACTCGTTGGCCCACACACCGTGGAAGCCCAGCTCCTCGGCCTGGCGTGCCACGCCGAGGATCCAGTCGACCGTGACGGATTCCACCGGGTGGAGCCGACCCTCCCGGCAGTTCGGAAGTCCGACGCTGACATGCAGGGCCATGGGTCACCTCTCCTGTGGGGTACGCCGGCGGGACGCCGGAGCGGTGTCAGTGGGCATAGCCGAGACGCAGCTCGAGCGCGGCGGAAAGCCGCGTGAGGGGCACGGTGAAGATCACGTACAGCACGATGACGAGCATCGACACGAGCAGGACCTGGAAGGTCTCGTTGATGATCGTGGTGCTCTGGTAGAGGATCTCGGGGACGCCGACGGCGGATGCGATCGTGGCCGCCTTCGTCAGCCCGACGAACGAATTCAGCAGCGGCGGCACCAGGAACGGGACCATCTCCGGCAGGACGATCAGCCGGAAGATCTGGAAGCTCCCGAGCCCGAGGCTCGCGCCCGCCTCTCGCTGCTCGTCGGAGACCGTGAGCAGGCCGGCCCGGTAGACCTCGGAGGTGAACCCGGCCTCCGTGAGCCCGAGTGCGACGATCGCCGACACGATCGGATTGATGTTGATCCCGATGCCGCCGAGCCCGAAGAACACGAGGTAGAGCAGCACGAGCTGCGGCATCGAGCGCAGGCACGTGATCACGAAGTCGGCCGCCCACCGCACGGGACGGTAGGGCGCCTGGCGGAATGCCAGGAACAGGAGGCCCGCGATCACGGAGACCAGCCACGAGCCGATGCTCACCTCGAGTGTCACCTCGCCGCCCGCCAGGAGCAACTGGAGGATCGTCAGCGGGTTCGCGTTCGTGAGGCTCAGCACGACGCGATCTCCGGCGGCACGCGGGTCACGCCTGCACCCTCGCCCGAAGGATCTCCCGCGTCCGCCGCTGCGTCGGACGTTCGAAGATGTCGACCGGCGTTCCCTCTTCCAGGATCACGCCGTTCTCCATGACGACCACGCGGTCCGCGACATGGCGGGCGAAGTTCGTCTCGTGCGTGACGATGACCATCGTCATGCCGTCCGAGGCGAGCTGTTCCATGATCGAGAGGACCTCGCCGACCATCTCCGGGTCGAGCGCCGAGGTCGGCTCGTCGAACAGGATCACGTCCGGGTTCATGGCCATCGCCCGGGCGATCGCCACGCGCTGTCGCTGACCGCCGGACAGCGTCGCCGGATGCTTCTCCGCGAACTGCTCGAGACCGACCCGACGGAGCAGGGCCCGCGCCCGTTCGGCCGCCTCGCGCCTGTTCATCCCCAGCACGTGGACAGGCCCGAGCGTGACGTTGTCCAGGGCGGTGAGGTGCGGGAACAGGCCGAAGTGCTGGAAGACCATCGACACGTGCCGGCGCAGGCGCTGGGCGTCATTCGCGGCGCTGCGCGACCCGCGACCGGACGGCCACCGCCCCACCAGCTGCCCGTGGAAGTACAGCTCGCCCGAGCTGGGCTCGGTCAGCAGGTTCAGGCAGCGCAGCGTCGTCGTCTTGCCCGACCCGCTGGGACCGAGCATGCACACCTTCTCGCCCCGGCGGACGACGATATCGACCCCGCAGACGACCTCGGCGCGGCCGAACGTCTTGCGAAGGCCGCGCATCTCCAGGATCGGCTCGTCAGGCATCGGTCGCGTCCTTCGCCGACACGGCGGCGGACAGGTCGGTCGCGCCCGCGATGGGGACCACCGCCCCATGGGCCGCCTCCGGTGGCACGCGGAGCCCGAGCCGCCGGTTCACGTACACCTCCAGCCAGCGCGCGAAGTAGCTCAGCGGCACCGTGAGCGCCAGGTACATCGCGCCGATCGTCATGTAGATCTGCATCGGCAGGAACGTCACCGAGACCAGCTGCGTCGAGACGTTCGTGAGCTCGTTGACCGAGACGAGCGACGCGAGCGACGACGCCTTCAGGATGTAGATCACGTCGTTCACGGTCGGCGGGATGCCCGCCGGCACCGCCTGCGGCAGGATCACGAGCGCCAGCGTCTGGCGACGGCTCAGCCCGAGGCTCGTGGCGGCATCCCACTGCTCCTGGCTGATCGACTCGATCGCGGCGCGATACACCTCACCGAGGTACGCGGCCTCGTTCACGGAGATCGCGAGCACCGCGACCCAGAAGGCCGGCAGCCCGAGGAACGCCAGGTACTTCCCCAGGCCGAAGTAGACGAAGATCAGCAGCGCCAGGAGCGGCACGCTCCGGTCGAGATCGACGAATGCCGTGGTGACGAGGCGGATCGGCCGCAGCGGGCTGATCCGCAGCAGCGCGATCATCGTCGCGAACGCGAAGGTGAGCAGAGAGGCCACCGCCGTGAGCTCGAGTGATACGAGCAGCCCCTGCAGAAGCACAGGCATCCACGACTCGAGTTCCGTGAGTGACATCAGGTTCCTGCCGACTCGACGGTGCTGATCCCGGAGATCGGGTGCCGGCGATCACGGATCGTCGGCACCCGCGGAATTCACGGCGTGCAGAGCTGCTGCGGCGACTGGAGCGGCGCGACGTCCAGCGGCGACGTCAGGCCGTACTGCTTGAGCGCCCCCTGCCAGGATGCATTGGACTGCAGCGACTGCAGCTCCGCGTTGAGCGCGTTGGCCAGCGCCGAGTTACCGCAGTTCACGTAGTTGTAGGCCTGCGTCTGGATCACGTTCTGCGGCATGCCCAGCTGTCCCACGGTGAACTGGTGGAACGTCACGTGGCCGTTGGCCTCCAGGATCGGGTTCGACCCGGACCCGTTGACGAGCCCCACGATCTGACCGTTGATCAGGGCCGCGTCCGCCTCCGCGATCGTCGTGTAGATGTGGACGTTCGCCGTTCCGTACGTCTGCTGCATGTAGGGGACGTACACGTACCCGGAGACGGTCCCGATCTGCTTTCCGTTGAGGCTCGACGGACCCGAGTACGAGAACGTGTCCATCGTGTAGACACCCGTCACGTCCCGGTAGAACGGGTACGTGTAGTAGACCTGCTTGGCCCGCGCGGTCGTGTAGAACGCGGTCGTGCCGAGATCGACCTTGTTCTGCGAAACGGCCAGGATCTCGGACGCGAGCGTGGTGGGGAACAGCTTCAGGGTCAGGTGGTACTTGTTGGCGAACTGCGTGATCCAGTAGCCGTCCGTGCCCACCAGCGTGTTGTTCGGGCCGACCGAGATCTCGGGCAGGTCACCATCCGTGAGCGACACGTAGAGGACGCCCGGCGTCAGTGTCTTGAACGCGGTCGATCCGGTTGTGCTCGATCCGCCGGCGCCCGGGCTGGCCGGGGCCGTCGTCGCGGCGGTTGACGGGGCACTGGTCGCAGGCGCCGACGTGCCGGCGACCGATGCACTGCACGCACCTGCGAGCAGTGCGATTCCGGCCAGGAGCGCTGTGACGCGCACCGCCGGCGAGGAGACTGGGTTCATCGGGACGCTGCCTCCTGTCATGAGGAGCTGCTCTTGGGAGCCGCCTCCTGCGTTGAGGAGATGAGGGCCGTTTCCGTCGTCAGCGCAGTCGCATCTCCTCCGCTACACGAACGGGTCGTCGGGATCGCGCTCCGACAGCTCGACGAACACCGTCTTGACCTCGGTGTAGTAGCGGAGCGCCTCGAGCCCGTTCTCGCGCCCGAAGCCGCTCATCTTGTAGCCACCGTAGGGGAGCATCCAGTGCACCGGTCGGAACGTGTTGATCGAGACGAGACCCGCCTGGATCTGCGACGCGACGCGGTGCGCGCGCGAGATGTCCCGGGTCCAGAGGCCGGCCACGAGCCCGTACGGCGTGTCGTTGGCGGCCTCGACCACCTCTGCCTCGGTGTCGAACGGGATGATGGCCAGCACCGGGCCGAAGATCTCCTCCTGCGCCAGCCGCGAGCGGTTGTCGACGTCGGCGAAGATCGTCGGCTGCACGAAGTACCCGCGCGCCAGCGGTCCGTCGCTGATCCGGCCGCCGCCCGTCACCAGGCGCGCCCCCTCCTCCTTCCCGAGGTCGATGTAGCGCAGCGTCTTGCCCAGCTGCTTCTCGGACGCCTGGGGCCCGATGTGGGTCTGCGGATCGAAGGGCAGCCCGACCCGGATCCGGGCCGCGCGCTCGGCGAGGGCCGCCACGAACTCGTCGTAGATGCCGCGCTGGACGAACAGCCGGGACCCGAGCGCGCAGGACTGACCGGTGGACCGGAACGCCGAGTGGGTGGCCACCACGAGCGCCTTGTCGATGTCCGCGTCGTCGAAGACGATGTGCGGCGACTTCCCGCCGCATTCGAACGAGAGGCGCTTGAGGTTCCCCGCCGCCGCGTGCATGACCTCCTGCGCGGTGCGGTGCTCGCCGGTGACGGTGATCTTGTTGACACCGGGGTGGCCCGCCAGTGCCGCCCCCACCACCGACCCGCTGCCGGGCACGACGTTGACGACGCCCGGCGGGAAGCCCGCCTCGCCGATGAGCGCGGCGAGCTCGAGCGCGCTGGCCGACGTCTGCTGCGAGGGCTTGAGGACGACCGTGTTGCCGGCCGCGAGGGCAGGCCCGAGCTTCCAGGAGTCCAGGTAGATCGGCGAGTTCCATGGCGTGATGGCCGCCACGACCCCGACGGGCTCGCGGATCGTGTAGGCGAGCGCATCGGGCCGGACGGGGATGGTGTCGCCGTTGATCTTGTCGGCGGCGCCGGCGAAGAACGTGATCCACTCGATGGCGCGGGCGATCTCGCCCCTGGTGTCCCGGAGCGTCTTCCCGTTGTCCCGGGTCTCGCACTCGGCGAGCCGGTCGCCGTGCTCGGCCATCAGCTCCGCCAGGCGTCGCATCATCGCGCCGCGGCGCGATGCCGTGAGCCGCGACCAGGGACCCCGCAGCGCCTTCCGGGCCGCCTCCACGGCCCGATCGACGTCGGCCGCATCGCCCTGAGCGATCTCGGCCCACGGCTCGCCCGTGGAGGGATCGATGGAGCTGTACGTCGCCCCCGAGTGCGGGGCGACCCAGGCGCCATCGATGAAGAGCTCGGGATAGGACCTGACGGGAACGTCTGCCTGCGCGGTCAACTCTGCTGTCTCTCCAGCTGCGGCCGGAGCCCGGCCATCTCTTCCGGCCGCAAGGCGGCCACCTGCTCGCCGGAGGCGACCGGAAACCGGTCATGCCTCAGCATCTGGATGCGGAGCTGCATCGCGCGCGCCATGTGCGCCCGCGCCAGGCGCTCCGCCGCGTCGCCGTCGTGGGCCTCGATCGCCCGCAGCACCTGCTCGTGCTCGACGAGCGCCTGCTCCGCACGTTCGGGCACCGAGAACGTCGTGCCCGGAATCCGCTTGACCCGGTCGTGCACCTGCTTCATGAGGGTCAGCAACAGCTCGTTCCTGGTCGCCCGGCAGAGCGCCTCGTGGAACTCCACGTTGACCGACGCCATCCGCGTGTAGTCGCGCTCGGCCGCCGCCTCGCGGAGCGCCTCGAAGAGCCAGCGAGCCTCCGCGATGTCGACCGACTTCGCGTGCTCCGCCGCGAGCCGTGCCACCAGCCCGTTCAGGACCTCGCGGACCACGTAGATCTCGAGGATGTCCTCCGGCGTGATCTCCCCGACGACCAGCCCGCCGCGGCCGTTCCGCTCGATCAGCCGCTCGGACTCGAGACGCAGGAGCGCCTCGCGGATCGGCGTGCGACTGATCGAGAACCGCTGCGCGAGCCCGACCTCGTTCAGGCGATACCCGGGGGGAAGATGTCCGCGCAGGATGGCCTCGCGCACGGCGCCATATGCGGCATCCGCCGCCGTCAGGCGCCTCGACTGCTCCTGCCACAACGCGTCGACCTCGGTCATGTCACCTGCCATCGGTCCCCCTCCGCGGAGTGCCGGTCACTGTACACAGCTGCATACGTCTTTCACACCGCCTAGTCGAGTAGCTTGACGCAGCTCGTATGCAAGTGCATACATTCCCACCCATCTCTCGTCGGCGGGTGGAGCGCGGCACCGGCGGCATGGGCTCTGCAGTCCGGCAGCGCGCGTCCGTCACGCCGAAACGAGCGACCGTCGGCGAAGCGACGCACACGTCCGGACCCGGAGCCCGGCAAGGAGGCAACGGTGGGGAGCAGTCGGACTCACGCTCGAGGCGCTGTGCTGCTGGCAGGTGCGATCCTTGCGGCCGGTGCCTGCTCGGCAGGCACCGTGACAAGCTCCAGGGCCCCCGGCCCCTCCTCCGCCGCCGTGTCCGGCTCGGCGGCCGCGGCTGGTGCGACGTGCGCGCCGGGATCCCTCGGAACGCTGCGCGTCGCGATGGTGACGCCGTTCAACCTCGGCAGCATCGCGCTGTTCGGCGCGGACAAGCTGGGGACGTTCGCCGGAACAGGCCTCAACGTCCAGCTCGTCGTCGCAACCTCCCCCACCGCGGATCCCCTGCTCGCCACCGGGAGCGTGGACATCGTCGATGAGTCGCCGAACAAGCCCGTCGCAGACATCGCGAAGGGCCTGCAGGCCAAGGTCATGGGCGCCGAGAGCCTGTCCTGGGGGCAGGTCGTGATCGCGTCCTCGAAGGAGCACATCACGTCCGTCTCGCAGCTCGAGGGCAAGACCTTCGGCGTCAGCGGGTTCGGGTCGGGAGGCTACTTCGCCACGCTCCAGGTGGCCCGGCACTTCGGCTGGAGCACGAGCCAGTACAAGATCACGCAGCTCGGCGGGCTTCCCCAGCTCGTCGCGGGACTCAAGAGCGGCGCCATCGATGCATTCATCTGGAACGACGAGGAGGGTGCCGTCCTCCAGGCCGAAGGCATCGCCACGGACCTCGGCAGCGTGGACCCGTACATCCACGCGGCGGGCGACGTCTTCGTGGTGAGCGACAAGGCGTTGAGCAGTCATGGTCCGGCCATTCGCGCCTTCTTCAAGGCGCTGTACGCCGAGCAGGCCAGGCTCGTGGCGAATCCCACCGTTGGGCGCGACCTGGCCATCAGCGATTTCAAGCAGAACGCCGCGGCGACCGACAGCGTCTACAGCGAGGTGCTCGGCACCCTGTCGACCGACGGGCAGATCCCGGCCGCCAACCTCAAG
>JAJYGK010000110.1 GCA_021790715.1 Chloroflexota bacterium | reverse complement strand
ATCTGGCCCTCCTCGTAGCCGGCGGCGCTCTGGATGCCCACCAGGGCCCGCTCGTGGAACTCGGAGATCGTCCGGGCGCCGGCGTACGTGCACGACGACCGCACTCCCGCGACCACCTGGTCGAGGATGTCCTCGACCCCCGGCCGCTCGGGGTCGAGGTACATGCGGGAGCTGCTGATCCCCTCCTCGAACAGCTCCTTGCGCGCCCGATCGAAGGGCGACTCCGTGCGCGTCCGGTTGCGCACGGCCCGGTTGGACGCCATGCCGAAGCTCTCCTTGTACAGGCGCCCCTCGGGATCGCGCAGCGTGTCGGCCGCGCTCTCGTACGTGCCGGCGAGCCAGGAGCCGAACATGACCGACGCCGCGCCGGCTGCCAGCCCCAACGCCACGTCGCGCGGGTAGCGCACCCCGCCGTCGGCCCAGACGTGCCTGCCCAGCCGGGCCGCCTCCTCGGCGCACTCCATCACGGCGGTGAACTGCGGACGCCCCACCCCGGTCATCATCCGCGTCGTGCACATGGCGCCCGGCCCGATCCCGACCTTCACGATGTCGGCGCCGGCGCCGATGAGATCCCGCGTCCCCTCCCGGGTGGCGACGTTGCCGGCCACGATCGGGAGCGAACCCACGGCGGCCCGCACTGCCTCGATGGCGCGCAGCATCCCGGCCTGGTGCCCGTGCGCCGTGTCCACCACGACCACGTCGACCCCCATCGCGGCGAGCGCCGCGGCCCGCTCTGCGGGCCTGCCGCCGATCCCGACCGCGACGGCGCTCATCAGCTCGCCGCGCGCGTTCAGGGCCGGGCGGTAGATCGTCGAGCGGAGCGCGCCGCGCCGCGTGACCGCCCCGACGAGCCTCCCGTCGGCATCCACCACCGGCGCCGCGTTGATCCGGTGCTCGCTGAGCAGCTCGAAGATCTGCTGGAGGCCGGCGGCCGCGTCGACCAGCACCAGGTCGCGCTTCATCACGTTCTGCAGCTGCGTGAACCGGTCGAAGCCCGCGGCGTCGCGCTCGGCGAAGATGCCGATCGGCCGCCGCTCGTCGTCGACCACGACGAGCACGCCGTGCGCGCGCTTGTGGATCAGGTTCAGCGCGGCCCCCACCGTCTCGGTCGGGCCCATCGTGATGGCGGTCTCGAAGACGGGGTGCCGGCTCTTCTGGTACCGCACGTTCTCGCCGATGACGTCGAGCGGGATGTCCTGGGGCAGGACGGTCAGGCCACCTCGGCGCGCCACGGTCTCCGCCATGCGGCGCCCGGCCACCGCGGTCATGTTGGACACCACCACCGGGATGGTGGTGCCGAGGCCGTCGGGCGTGGCCAGGTCCACGTCGAGCCGCGACGGCACGTCCGACAGGCTGGGGACCATGAAGACGTCGGCGTACGTCAGGTCGTACTGCGGAACGGCGTCGTTGACGAAACGCATGGTTCGGCCTGCCTCCGGATCACCTGGGTGGACCCACAGGATAGCGACCGGAGCCCGACGGCGGCCCCCGGCGATCGGGCGGACGCGGGTGGTTACGCCTCGGCCGGGCCCGGTCCGGCGCTGCCGCCGCCGGCGTCGTGCTCCAGGCGCCGCCGGACGCCGACCTTGCCGCCCTCGACCAGCGAGTAGACGACCGGCACGACGATCAGCGTCAGGAACGTCGACGAGAAGAGGCCGCCGATCACGACCGTGGCCAGCTCCGACGCGATGATCTCGCCCTCGGACAGGCCCAGGCCGAGCGGGATGAGGGCGAGGATCGTCGCGATCGCCGTCATGAGGATCGGGCGCACGCGCGTCCGGCCGCCCTCGACGAGGGCGTCGTACATGGGCAGGCCGCGCCGCCGGTGCTGCTCGACCAGGTCCAGCAGCACGATCGCGTTCGTCACGACGATCCCGATCAGCATGAGGAAGCCGATCAGTGCGCTGACGCCCAGGGCACGGCCGGTGAGGAAGAGGGCCGGAAACGCGCCCACGGTC
The DNA here is from genome assembly GCA_021790715.1 of Chloroflexota bacterium. Lineage (GTDB taxonomy): Bacteria > Chloroflexota > Limnocylindria > Limnocylindrales > CSP1-4 > JAJYNJ01. The sequence continues at coordinate 4,614 of JAJYGK010000110.1, read as the reverse complement.
GCCAGGGGCAGGCTGAACATGATCACGAACGGGTCGATGAGCGAGTCGAAGACGAGCACCATCACGATGTAGACGAGCAGGATCGCGACGGCCATCGACGCGAACAGGCCTCCGAACGCCGTGTTCATCTGCTCGGTGACGCCGCCGAGCGTGACGGTGACGCCGTCGAGCTGTCCGGCGGACTGCAGCCCGTCGATCCGCTGCTGGACCTCGCGCGAGATCGCGCCGGTGTCCTGGCTCGTGGTGTCGGCGCTGATCGTTGCCGCGGGCGCCTGGTCGACGCGGGTGATGCGCGCCTGCGTCTGGACCTGCTGCACCGTCGCGATGGCGCCGAGCGGGACCGCGGTCTGTCCGACGGGCATCTGCGACAGTGCGGCGACGGAGTCCAGGCCGGCCGGCTGCACCTGCAGGTAGAGCTCGGCGGGGCCGGACGGCAGCTCGATCGTCGCCAGCGACTGGCCCGCGAGCGCCGCATGGATCTGTGCCTGGACCTGCGCCGTGGACGTCCCGGCCAGCAGCGCCCGGTTCGGGTCGACGCTGACCTGCACCTCCGGCGTCTGCGAGGCGAGGTCCGACGTCACGTTGATGAGCTGGGGCATCCCCTTCAGCGCCCCCAGGACCCTCGAGGTGGCCGTCGCGACCCGCCCCGCGTCCGACCCGCTCACGACGATGCTCAGCGAGCTGCTGCCGGTCATGCTCTGCTGGGAGACCTGGACCTGCCAGCCGGGCTCCTGCAGCGGTGCCAGCTGGGCCGCGAGCTTCGCCTGCTCCGTGTCGAGGCTCACGCTCGGATCCAGCTTCGCGACCACGGTCGCGGTGTTGCTCGCCTGGCCGGTGAACGCCGCCTGCAGCGATGCCGTGCCGGTGTCTCCGTCGCCCGGCACGGTCGCCTCGGTCAGCGTCACCTCCGGGTTCTGCAGGAGCTGCCGTTCGATCGCCTGCGCGCGCTGCAGCACCGCGGCAGAGGGCGTGCCGGTGGGCGGCGCGACGCTCACCTGCAGGTACTTCTGCGAGCCGGCGTTCAGGAACTGGGTCGGGATGTGCGGGATGAGCAGGGCGGTGGCGGCGACGAGCACGGCGGCGATGCCGATGACGCCCCACCGGGTCGCCCGAGAGCGCAGGGCGGTGCGCAGGACGGGCGTGTACAGCCGCTGGACGATCGTCTCGTGGTGGCGCGGGCCCTCGTCTGGGTTGAGCTTCACGCGGTCGACCAGGAGCGACGCGAGAACGGGCACGACCGTCAGCGCGCACACGAGCGACGAGAGGAGCGCGAACGTGACGGTGAGCGCGAACGGCAGGAAGAACTGGCTGACGAGGCCGCCCACGAAGCCGAGCGGCAGGAAGACGGCCACGGTCGTCAGGGTCGAGCTCGTGATCGCGCTGGCGACCTCCTGCGTGCCGGTGATCACGGCCTCGCGCATGGGATCGCCGCGGCCCCGATGCCGGTAGATGTTCTCCAGGACGACGATCGCGTCGTCGACGACGCGGCCGACGGCGACCGCGAGCCCGCCGAGCGTCATGATGTTGACGGTGATCCCCGCCACGAGCATGAGCACGAGCGCGGTCATGATCGACAGCGGGATGCTCACGGCGGCGACGAGCGTCGAGCGCAGGCTGAGCAGGAACAGGAAGATCACCACGACCGCGAAGAGCGCGCCGAGGCCGCCCTCGCGGACCAGGCTGTCACGTGATTCGGTGATGTAGCTCGACAGATCCTGGACCGTCTCGACCGCGAACGCATCGCCGCTCTGGGCACGCAGCCCCGACAGGCGGTCCTGCACCGCCTTCACGACGTTGACGGTGTTCGCGCCGGACGTCTTCGAGATCGTGAGCACGAGCGCGGGTCTGCCGGAGAGCTCGGCGTACCCCGTGGGCTGGACGTCCACGAGCTTGACCGTGCCGAGGTCGCCGAGTGTGACGGGCGTGGGCGACGCGGCCTGCGCGGGGAGCCCGGCCGACTGCGGGGTGCCCGCCCCGGCTTCCGACAGGGTCGAACCCGACTGGCCGGTGCTCGTGCCTGCGGGACCGGCGGCGGCCGCTCCCGCGCCTCCGGCGGCCGGGGTGGCCACGCCGACGACGAGGGTGCGGATCTCGTCGACCGACGCGAACTGGTGCTGGGCGGAGACCGGGATCGAGACGTCCCCGACCGGCAGCGAGCCCGCCGGCAGGACGAGGTTGTTCGCCTGGAGCACGCCCTGGATCTGCGTGAGCGAGATCCGGCTCGCGGCGAGCTTCGCCGGATCGAGCGCGATCAGCACGCGCTGCGCGACGGCGCCGCTCACGTCGACCTTCGCGACACCGTCGATGCCCTGCAGCGCGGGGACGATCGTCCCGGTCGCCAGCGCATCGAGCTGCGCCTGCGTGGTCGACCCGGCCGCCTGGAGCGAGACGGTCAGCGGCGGCAGCGCGTTGATGTCGAGCGACTGGATCTGCGGGGTGGAGCCGGACGGGAGCTGGAGGGCGCCGACGGCCTGCGTGATCGTGTCCTGGGTCGCCTTGACGTCGGTGCCGTACGAGAACTGGGCGACCACGATCGAGACGCTGTTGACGGAGCTGGAATCGACGTGCTCGAGGCGCGGGATGCTCCCGATCGCACGCTCGACCGGCTCGGTGACCTGTGTCGCGACGTCCTGCGCGCTCGCGCCGGGCACCGGCGTCACCACGACGACGTACGGGAGCGCGATGTTCGGCAGCAGCTCCTGGTTGAGCTGTCCCCACGAGAAGATGCCGGCCAGGAAGAGACCCGTCGCGACGAGCAGCGTCACGCTGCGCTTGGCGACGGCAAGTCGTGTCAGACGGATCACGAGGCGTTCCTCCGGTGGCCGGCGGTCAGCGCGATCCCGCGTCGCCGGCGGGTCGGGCGGCTCCGGCGGGCAGATCGGCCGGGGTGGCGGCCAGGCGGGCCAGGCCGCGGTCCAGGACATCGAAGAACGAGCGGACGACGCGGATCTCCTCGTCGTCGAGCACGGCCAGCAGCCCGCGGAGCTGCGTGGCGTTCAGCTCGCGGAGCCCGTCGATGAGGTCGACGCCCGCCGGCGTGATCTCGATGACCACCCTGCGGCGGTCGGCCGGCGTCACGCGCCGCACGACGAGTCCCCGCTCGACCAGGTGATCCACGATCCCCGTGACGGTCGGGACCGTGACGCCGAGCCTGGCGACCAGGTCGGACATGGGGATGGATCCGGGCACCCGCACCAGGTACAGCACCTTGGCCTGGGGCATGGTGATGTCGAGGCCGAGGAAGGTGGGCCCGCTGACGTCGGCCAGGCGGACGTTGAGGCGCTCGTACCGATCGAGCACATCCTCGATGAGCGCGCGGTCGGCCATGGGCGGCGGTCCTTCGGTACGGCCTAACAGTTAGGCACAGCCTAGCAGTCAGCGCGGGCCGATACAGCGCCTTCCGGCAGGCGCCGACGCGGCGGGCGGCCGGTTCGCACGGATGACTTTCAGGGTCCCCTCAGGTTGTCCGGCTAAGGTGCACGGGCCGCCGGGCGGGGCACGCGCACCGGCGGTCATTCGTGCCGAGGCGGTCATTCGTGCCGAGGTAGCCACCATGATCTCCCGAACACCGCGCGCGCAGCCCCCGTCGGGGAAGGATCGCCGCGCCGTGCAGGCCCTCGCCGCCCTCGTGGTGGTCGTCGTGGCGGGAGTCGCCCTCGTCACGGTGCAGCGACTCGCATCCCCGTCGGCTGCGCCGGCCTCGAGCTCGCCGGGCGCCTCGGGCGGCCTCCTCGCGGCCGCCTCTGCCGGCGCGAGCGCCGGGGCCAGCGCGGGCCCGAGCGCAGGCGCCAGCGCGGCGCCGAGTCCGGCCGCACCGGTCCTCGAGGCCGAGATGCCCCGCTCGGTGGACGGGGTGACGCTGACGGTCCAGAGCGCCACGGATGCCACCAGCCTGAGCAGCGATCCCAGTGCCCGTGCGCTCGACGCCGCGATGACGAGCCTCGGCAGGAAGCCCTCGGACCTCGAGATCGCGATCTCGTACGACCAGGCGGGCTCGCTCGACCTCTCCGTGCTGGGCTTCCGCGTCGCCGGCGTCGATCCGGCCGCGCTCCGCCCCATCGTGCTCGACACCTGGCTCGCCGCCGCGACCCCCGGCGTCACGACCTCGACGGCGAGCCTCTCGGGGACCGCGACGACGAAGGTCTCGTACGGGAACGGCGGGCCGGACGATTACCTGTTCGTGCGTGGTGACAGCGTCTTCGTCGTCGAGACGGGCGATGCCTCGGTCGCGGACGCCGCGGTCGCCGCGATGCCCGCCGCGTCCCCGGGCGCCTCGGCCTCGGCGCCGCCCGGGGCGTCGTCCTCGGCTCCGGCCGGGTCGCCGTCGCCCAGCTGAGCGCCGGATCAGGGGCGGAACGTCGGCGTCGTGCCGGGAACGGCCGTCGCGCGCTCGACCGCGAGCCGCGCGACCGCGAAGTCCTGCGCGGCGATGCCGACCGACTTGAACACGGTCCGGCCCGACCGCGGGATCGGCCGGCCGGCGGCGAGGAGCTCTCCGATCTCGACCAGCCGGTGCTCCAGCACGGGATCCGCGCCGATGGCCCGGATCAGGTCGCCGGCCTCCGCCATGACCGCGTCGTGCCGGTCGATCGCCACCACCGACGCCGAGGAGAA
>JAJYGK010000042.1 GCA_021790715.1 Chloroflexota bacterium | reverse complement strand
CCCCCTCGTCGACGTCATGCTCGGCAACGAGGAGGACTTCACCGCGGCCCTGGGCTTCGCGGTGGAGGGGCTCGACCCCGACCTCTCGGCGCTCGACCCCGCCAACTTCGGGCGCATGATCGAGCGCGCGGTGGCGGCCTTCCCGAACCTGCGGGTCGTGGCCACCACGCTGCGCGCGGCGCGGAGCGCGACGCGCAACGACTGGGGTGCAGTGTGCTGGGCCGACGGGACGCTGTATCAGGCGACGCCGCGCCCGGATCTCGAGATCCTCGATCGCGTCGGCGGCGGTGACTCGTTCGCCTCCGGGCTCATCTACGGCTTCCTCACCGGGCAGGGGCCGGCGCGCGCGGTGGAGTACGGGGCCGCCCACGGCGCCCTCGCCATGACGACCCCCGGCGACACCTCGATGGCGACCCTCGCCGAGGTCGAGGCGGCCATGCGCGGCGGGAGCGTTCGGGTCGCGCGGTAGGACCGCGACCGAGCGGCTGCGACTGCGGCACCGGACCACAGGCCGGCCGGATCGGGGCCACGGATCAGCCGGACCAGGGGCGCACAGGTGCGAGATCGGCCTCGGACCTGCCGGATTCCCGCCGGGCGTCGCCTACGCACGACGCCAACGGCAACCTGCCACCGGCGGGCGCCGTTGCGGCGGGCTGGAACGGGCGGCCGTGCGCTTCGGAGTGCCCGGGCGGGCTCGATGACACGGCGCCGTGTGCGGGATGGCAGCAGGAGGTACGCGCGGCACGCCGCTGAGCGCGACCGGGCAGGCTCGTCCGCGCCGAGCCGCGGGTCCGTGCATGCGTACTCGACGCCGGGCGGGAATCTGGCCGGGCAGGCCCAGCGACGGAGGGATAGTCGACGCCGGGCGGGAATCTGGCCGGGCAGGCCCAGCGACGGAGGGATAACCGACGCCGGGCGGGAATCTGGCCGGGCAGCGGCGAGCACCGTGACGGCGGCCTGTCGGGCCGATCCCACCGGCGGCGCGGTACGCCGGATCGGCGCGACGGCGCCTCGGACGACCGCGCGCCGCTCGGGCGCCGGCACCAGCCCGGGCGCCGCCGGATCGCCGCGCCCGACAACGACTCCGGCTCCGACTCCGACTCCGACTCCGACTCCGACTCCGGCTCCGACTCCGGCTCCGACTCCGACTCCGACTCCGACCCGGCCCCCGTCAGTCGGGGGGATCCGCCTCGCGGGCCGCCAGCGCCGACACCATCATCGCCAGCGACGGATCCGGGCCCTTGAACCCGACCAGGTACTCGAGCCGGATCGGCGCGAAGCACTCGTAGAACACGACGTCCTCGTCGCCGAGCTGCCGGAACGCGTGGATCCAGTCCGACGGGATGACGAGGAGCGACCCGGGTCCGACCTCGGCCTCCTCGTCGCCGACCCTGGCCCACAGCCGCCCCCGCTCGACGAGCATGATCTGCTCGGCCGGATGGTGGTGCTCAGGGACGACGACGCCGTCGCGGTAGACGATCCGCGTCATCATGACCTTCTCGCCGGAGACGGCCTGGCGGCTGACGCCCCGCACGTACTCGACCGTGGGGAACTCGTCCCACGTCGTGATCTGACCCATGACGCGCTCCCGCTACTCGGCGGCCGCCCGGGCCTCGAGCCCGCGCAGAATCTTCTCGGGGGTGACCGGCAGGTCGTCGATGTGCACGCCGCAGGCGTGGTAGATCGCGTTGACGATGGCCGGGATCGGTGCGTTCGCCGTCATCTCGCCGACGCCCTTCACCCCGAACGGCCCGTTCGACGACGGCTCCTCCAGCACGACGCAGTCGATCTCCGGCAGCTCGGCCGGGCCCGGCATCAGGTACTCGCTGAAGTCCTTCGGCTTGTGGTCGTCGTTCGGGTAGTACGGCTCCGTGGTCTCGTACAGGGCATGCGACATGCCCATGAAGGCGCCGCCGACGATCTGGCCGCGGACCAGTGCCGGGTTCACCTGGCGCCCGACCTCGTACGCGCTCCGAATGCTCAGCACGCGGACCTGGCCGGTCTCGGTGTCCACCTCGACCTCGGCGACCGTGCACGCGTGCGCCTCGGTCGAGTCCGGGTCCATCGCCCCGGTCTCCGGGTCGACCGGGCTCTTCGGCTTCATGTAGCTGCCGCGCCCCGAGATCGTCCGGCCATACGTGAACTGGGCGTTCGCCGCGACCTCCGCGACGCGCATGCACCGGCCGGGATCGGACGCCACGAGCACGTTGCCCTGGCCGTCGGTGACGAGGCGGTCGACGGGTGCGTCGAGCTCGATGGCCGCGACGTCCATGAGCGCGTCACGGGCCTCGAGCGCCGCGATCCGGACGGCGTTCCCGACCCGGTGGGTGGCCCGGCTGGCGAACGTGCCCATGCAGTGCGGCCCCGTGTCCGTGTCCGCCATGTCCACGACGATCTCGTCGGCGGCCACCCCCAGCACCTCGGCCGCGATCTGGCCGACGACGGTGCGCAGCCCCTGGCCGAGGTCGGCGCTCGAGAGCGAGACGACGAACGAGCCGCTGGTCGTGGCGTGGATCAGGGCCTGGGACGGGTCGCCGCCCAGGTTCATGCCGGTGGGGTAGTTGACCGCGGAGATGCCGGTTCCGCGCAGCTTCGCCATCGCTACCGACCTCCTTCCGCCGTCCCGACGGACCCGCTCCCGACCGCGCCCTCGCGCCCGGCCGCGCCCCCACGCCCGCCGGCGACCTCGCGTCCGGCCGTGCCTCCGCCCCCGCCGGCTCCGCCGTCCCGCGGCGCGGACGTCATCGCGCGCTGCTCGTCGGTCAGCTCGTGCCCGACGAGATCGGCGGCGGCCTGCATCGTCTCGATCAGGGTCGCGTCCTCGACGACCTTCCGGTGCGGCTTGACGTCGCCGTTCCGGTACGCGTTGACGAACCGGACGGTCCACGGGTCGAGGCCGACGCGCTCCGCGATGCGGTCCATCTGGACCTCGAGCGCGAACGACGCCATGGTCACGCCGAACCCGCGCATCGCGCTCGACGGGGTGCGGTTCGTGAAGACGCAGTAGGCGTCGATCCAGACGTTGGGGATCGCGTACGGGCCGGCCGCGTTCGCCGCGTGCTTCGTGAGTGCGTAGGGCGTCTGCCGGCTGTACGCGCCCGAGTCGGCGTAGCTCGTCACCTTGCGGGCCACGATCCGCCCGTCGCGCATGACGCCGTCGCGGATCCGGATCCGCCACGCGCTCCGCGTCGACGAGACCTGCATCTCCTCGGAGCGGCTGAACACGTAGCGGACCGGCCGGTCCGTCTTCATCGCCGCCAGCGTCGCGATCGGCTCCACGATCACGTCGACCTTGCCGCCGAACCCGCCGCCGACCGTGCCGCCGACGAAGTGGAGCCGCTTGCCGGGGACCTGCAGGATGATCGCGGTGTTGTCGAGGCTGAAGTAGAGCGCCTGCGTGTTCGTGTAGACGGTGAACCGCCCGCCCGCCTCGGGCACCGCGATGCAGCCGGTCGGCTCCATGGGCGCCTGCTCGATCGGGCTGGAGTTGTACACGGCCTCGACGATCTCGTCGGCCTGCGCGAAGCCCGCCTCGACGTCGCCGAAGCGCACCCGCCGGAACGGGTGGCCCTCGAACATGAACGCGTTGCTGCCCCAGTGCGTCACGATCGGCGCGCCGGGCGCCAGCGCCTCCTCCACGTCGAAGACCGCGGGCAGCTCCTCGAGGTCGAGCCGGACCTTCGAGACCGCCTCGAGCGCCGCGGCTTCCGTCTCGGCGAGGATCGCCACGATCGGCTCGCCCCTGTACCGGACGCGGTCCTGCGCGAGCACGAACTCCTCCTCGGGCTCGACGCCGATCAGGCCGAGGATCGTGTAGACGTTGTGCGGCACGTCCCGCCACGTCAGGGCGCGCACGAAGCCGGGCACGTGCTCGGCCTCGGACAGATCGACGCCGCGGATCAAGGCATGGTGGACGGGGCTGCGGACCATCTTCAGGTGCAGCATCCCGGGGAACGTGTGGTCGGCGGCGAATCGGGTGCGGCCGGTGACGTGGCCGACGCCGTCGCTGCGCTGGACGGACCTGCCGACGACGGTGAGGCGGTCGGACATCGTCACCGCTCCCCCGTGCTCGCGGCCCCGGCGGCCGCCTCGATCGCGTCGACGATGGGCTGGTAGCCGGTACAGCGGCAGATGTTGCCGCCGAGCGCCTCGACGATCTCGTCACGGCCCGGCGACGGGTTCCGCTCGAGCAGCGCCGTTGCGAGCATCTCCATGCCCGGGGTGCAGTAGCCGCACTGGAAGCCGTTCCCGTCGAGGAACGCCTGCTGGACCGGGCTCAGGCCGTCGATCGGCGTGATGCCCTCCAGGGTCGTCACGCGGCGGCCGGCCACGTCCTCGATCGGCAGCAGGCACGACGGCATCGGCTCGCCGTCGACGAGCACGGTGCAGCTGCCGCAGCCGCCCTGCCGGCAGCCCTCCTTGGTGGCCGTGAAGCCGAGCTGGTTGCGCAGCACGGACTGCAAGGTGGTCATGGGCCGGGCGAGGACCTCCGCCGGCCGACCGTTGAGCTCGAAGCTGACGACGACGGATGCCACCCTATCGACCCTCCCCGGCGCCCGCCGACGCCACCTGCTCGAGCGCCCGCCGGACGAACAGGCGGACCATCCGCCGCCGGTACCATTCGCTCGCGATTCCGTCGCTGAACGGCTCGGACTCGCGGGCCGCGGCATCCGCGGCCGCGCCGATCGCGTCGTCGTCGAGCCGCGATCCGACGAGCGCGGTTCGGGCACCGTCCGCGAGGATGGGATGGGGGCCCGCGGCCCCGAGCGCGATGCGCGCGTCGGTGACGGCCCCGCCGTCACGGACGACCCGGACGGCGACCGTGACGACCGACGGCGTGTTCGCCTGCTTGCGGCCGAACTTCAGGTAGGCGGTCCCGCCCTCGACGGCCGGCACGCGGATCGACGTCACGAGCTCGTCGTCGCGCAGGACGGTCGTCATGAAGCCGGTGAAGAAGTCCGCGAGCGGAACCGTGCGCGAGCCCGCCGGCCCAGTGAGCGTCACGGACGCATCCAGCGCGAGGAGCGCCGTCGCGACGTCGCCGCCGGGCGGCGGGGTGAACAGGTTCCCACCGACGGTGGCCAGGTTCCGGACGGTCCAGCTGGCCGTGCTCCGTGCCGCGTCCGACAGCATGCGGACCGTCCGCTGTCGGAGCAGCCGCGTGAGGGTGACGGTGGCACCGATCTCGAGACCGCCGTCGACGACCTCGAGGCGATCGAGGCCGGCGAACCGGAGGCCCATGACCTCCTCGGGCAGCGAGATGCCCTCGTTGACGAGCGGCATCGCGACGGTGCCGCCGGACATGACCATCAGCGATGGTCCGCGGGCCGCAAGGATCTCGACCGCTTCCGCGGGCGAGCGCGGCAGGAAGTAGCTGGCGACTGTCACTCGGGCTCCTCCGCTGAGGTGGATGGCCGCCCCGGAGCGGAGGCGACCGTGGTCCTGGCTTCGATGAGGCGGTGATCGAGGGCCCGGAGGCCCTGCGAGATCAGCGATTCGGCGAGGCGCTCGGCGAAGCGCGAGTCGAGACGGGCGAGCGGCCCCTGGATGACGGCGTCGCCGCGGTAGTCGAGGACCGTCTCGGGAGGCAGGGGCGCCTCGCCCGCCGATGGGGCAGGGGCGAGCTCGAACTCCGCCCGCCCCCGGATCGATCCCATCGGGCCCTCGACGCTCCCCTCCATCCCGGCACGCTCGGGCCGTACGGCGTCGACCAGGCGGACCAGCGTGCGGTAGCTGCCCGCGGCGCCGGGCAGCCGGAGCGAGATCCGCCCGGCGTACTCGTCGGGGCCGGTCCGCTCGATCGCCTCGCACCCGGGGATGACCGCGAGGAGCGTGCCCGGGTCGCAGATCGCGTCGAACACCTCGGCGGCCCCGGCGCCGAGGGTGCAGGTCCCGCTGACCTTCATGCCGGCCGGTCCTCGTCGACGGAGGCCGCGAGCGAGCGCTCGACGTGCGCGATGTGGTTCGCCATCGCCTGTGCGGCGGCGTCGGCGTCGCGCGCGCAGAGCGCCGCGAGGATCGCGGCGTGGTCGTGGATCGTGGCCTCGCGCACCGCCCGGATCGCGCCGGTCCGCTCGCGGCTCACCTTCGCGAGCGTGTTGACGATCGCCATGAACTGCCCGAGCAGGAAGTTGTCGGCGGCCGCGCAGATCGTGTCGTGGAACGCGATGTCCAGCTCGCTGAACGCGGCCGGGTCGTCGATCGCCCCGCGCAGCCGCCCGAGGATCGTCTCGAGCGATTCGAGCGCCGCCGGGCCGATTCGTTCGGCCGCCAGGCGCACGTTTCCGACCTCGACCACGCGCCGTGCCTCGAGCACCTGGACGAGCGCCACGCTGTCGGTCGAGAACGCGAAGTCGAGGTGGGAGACGAGCTGGGTCGGCTCGAGCGAGGTGACGTACGTCCCGCTGCCCTGCCGGATGTCGACCACCCGCATCATCGACAGGGCGCGCAGGGCCTCGCGCAGCACGGGCCGGCTGACGTTCATCATCGCCGCCAGCGAGCGCTCGGGCGGCAGCTTGTCGCCCGGCCGCAGCTCGCGCGCCCGGATCAGCGCCAGCAGCCGCGCGCCGATCTCCTCGG
>JAJYGK010000099.1 GCA_021790715.1 Chloroflexota bacterium | reverse complement strand
TGTGCCAGGCGACGGCCCGTCCGCTCCAGCTCGAGCTCGAGGGCCGGGCCGTAGATCGGGGCGGGCAGGGTGCCGCGCGGCGAGGCGGTCCCGGATCGGAACGCGCGGCGCTGCTGCGCGCGGCGCTCGACGGCGTGGACGGCGCGCAGGACGCCTGCGCCGCTGCGCCCGCTCGTGGCGAAGACCGGCGCCGCGAGCAGCTGGGAAAGGCGCCCCAGGTCGAGCTGGATGCCGGCTCGGGCGGCCTCGTCCGCGAGGTTTGCCGCGACGACGACGGGCAGCCCGAGGTCCCGGCAGGCGAGCACGAGCGGCAGGTGGCGGGACAGGTCGGTGGCGTCGGTCACCACGAGGATCGCGTCGGGCGCGACCTCGAGCAGCATCTCCCAGGCCGGGGCGCCGGACGTGGGGCGGTCGTGCAGCGACAGCGTGCCGGGCAGGTCGACCAGCCAGACCGCGTCCTCGTCGTTCCCGACCCGCCGCCACTCCGTGTCCACGGTCGTGCCCGGGGCATTGGCCGACGCCGCCCAGGCGCCGCTGATCCGGGAGAAGAGCGTGCTCTTGCCGACGTTCGGCCGGCCGACGAGCGCGACGACCGGGAGATCCTCCCGCGGGGCGGACGACGCCGACCTCGCCGTGCTCGACGCCGGATGCCGGAACCGGCCGCCGTGGAGTCCGAGGCGCCTGTGCAGTCCGAGGCGCCTGCGGAACCGGTGCCGGTGCGCACCGCTGCCCGCCCCCGGCCGGCCGGCGACATCCGCGTCCTCGAATCCGCGCGCTCCGGGGCCTGCGTCCCCGCGCCCGCCCCCGCCCGGGGCCCCGTGGCACCCGGTCATGCGTGCGCTGCGCCTCGTCTCATGCGACATCCTCCACGCGGATGCCGCGCGCGACGTCGCGCCCGATGGCGAGGCGGGCCCGGCCGAGGGAGATCACGACCGGACCGCCGAGCGGCGCCTTCGATTCGACCCGGATCGTGGCGCCCTCGATGAGGCCGTGCTGGGCGAGATCGTGGGCCTGCGCCGGATCGATCCGTGCGACCCGCCGCAGCTCGCCCGGGCGGGCGGTATCGAGCGACGCCAGGGAGGAGCGGGCGCCCGCATCGGTCGTGATCGATTTGAGCGATTTCAGACCATTCAACTCGGAATTGCTCACGGCGGTAGTGAGCCACCGCGGCCACCCGGCCGGTAGGGCACAATGGCCCCATCTTGCCGAGCGCCGGCAGCGACTCCGAACCGGTCCTGCCGACGCGCCCGTCCGGGCCCTGCCGCCCGGCGCTGTCCGCGTGCGTCCCCGCCGGATAGGGTGTGACGCGCGCACGGCACGCGCGGTTGCGTGCTCGTCCCGGACCGCCGGGACATCAAAGGTGACCTGATGTTCGAACGACTCGGCTCGCTCGCCTTCCGTCTGCGGTACGTCATCCCGGTCGTGTGGGTCGTCCTGGCCGTCGCGGCGCTGCTCTTCGCCCCCTCCCTGGCAACGGAGGGGTCCACGGACCAGAGCTCCTTCCTTCCTCCGACCGCCGAGTCGGTCCTCGCCCGGAACGTGCTCGAGAAGGCCTTCCCGAAGGAGGTCTCGGCCAGCACGGCCACCATCGCGTTCACGAACAACTCCGGCCTGACGCAGGCCGATCGCACGTACATGGCCCAGGTGGCCGGCTGGGTCACCAGCCCGGCGGCCCCGTCGGACCTGCGCGACGTCGTGGCGAGCGTCGACACGCCGGAGAGCAACCCCGAGCTCGCGACGATGATGCGGAGCCCGGACGGGAAGCTCGAGCTCATGAACGTGAACCTGAAGGTCTCATCCATGGCGGGCGGCGCCGGGAACGCGGTCGATGCCCTGCGGGCGTACCTGTCCCGGACGGTGCCGGCCGGGCTCCAGGCGAACGTCACCGGCTCGGCCGGGATCAGCGTCGACTACCTGAACGCGATCCTCAAGGGCACGGACAGCACGACGCTCGTCACGGTCGTGCTGGTGCTGGTGATCCTGCTGCTGATCTACCGCGCGCCCCTGGCCGCGCTCATCCCCCTGGTCACGATCGGTGCCGCGTTCCTCGTCTCGCGCGGCCTGCTGGGCGTGCTCGCCGCGGCCGGCTGGAACATCTCCTCGCTGCTCGACACGTTCGTGGTCGTGATCGTGTTCGGCGTCGGCACCGACTACACGATCTTCCTGATCTCGCGCTTCAGAGAGGAGGTCGCGGGCCGCGACTGGCACACGGCCTCGCAGGCCACCGTGGGCCGGATCGGCGCCGTGATCACCGCCAGCGCCGCGACCGTCATCGTGGGCCTCGGATCGATGATCTTCGGCCAGTTCGGCATGATCCAGACGACGGGCCCTGCGCTCGCGGTGGCCGTCTTCGTGACGCTCGTGGCCGGGTTGACCCTTGCGCCGGCCCTGCTCGCGATCTTCGGCCACTACCTCTTCTGGCCGCTCCACGAGCAGAACGGGGCCGCAGGGGAGCCGCGGGGGTTCTTCGCGCGGCTCGCCTCGGGCGTCTCGCGCCGCCCCGGCATCGTCACGATCGTCCTCCTGGTCGCCCTGCTGGTGCCGGTGGCGCACCTGCCGCTGATGAAGACGAACTTCGACGCCCTGACCGACCTGCCGGCGACGTCCGACGCGCGCATCGGCTTCAACGAGGTCGCCGCGCACCTGGGGATGGGCAAGATCATGCCGGCCAGCGCCGTCGTCCAGGCGGGGAACGGGGTGGACCTCCTCGCGCCCGCCTCGCTCGCCCGGCTGCGCGACGTCACCGACGAGCTCATGAAGACGCAGGGCGTGCAGAGCGCGACGAGCGTCATCGCGCCGACGGGCAACGGGAGCGTCCCGAGCGCGTTCGTGCCGTCCCAGCAGCTCGACACGATGGCCGCCGGGTTCGCCTCGTCCTCCGGCTCGCCGGAAGCCTCCGGGACGTCGGGCTCGCCCGGAACACCGGGATCCGCGAGCGCGACCGATCCGGCCGCGCTGCTCAAGCCGGCCGTGACCGCAGGGCTCGAGTCGGCCACCGCCTACGTCAGGGCGCTCGGGCCGGCCTTCCCGTCGATCACCTCGACGTCGACGTACACGGCCGCGCTCTCCGATCTCGAGACCGCCCCCGGGCTGATCACGCAGCTCCGGCAGGGCGCCCTCGTGTCCGGCCAGCTCCGGTCGCTGTCGGCCGCGCTCCGGACGCCGTCGACGCCGGCATCAGCGGGGAGTGCGGCGCAGTCACTCCAGGTCGTCGGCGGCTACCTCCAGGAGCTCGCCGCGGCATACCCGTCGACCGCCGGGCTGCCCGCGTTCCAGCAGGCCCGGTCCGACCTCGTCGCGCTCCAGCAGGCGCAGGCGGCCGGTGGGCAGCCCTCGCCGGCGACCGTGATCGACCTGTCGGGCCGGCTCGACGCGCTGGCGACGTCGTTCGACTCCCAGCCGGACGCCGTGCTCTTCCCGAAGAGCCTTCCGCAGACGCCGCAGGCGGCGGCGCTCCAGCAGCAGATCCAGACGACGTTCGGGCGGCTGCCCGCCGATCTGCGGTCGCTCTCGGCCGCGTACGCCGCGCTTCCCGACGACCTCTTCATCCCCACGGCTCTGACCGGGACGGCCGGTCAGCAGGTCGATTCCACGCTGGCAGCGTTCATGTCGGCCAACCGATCGGTGACGCGCCTGTACGTGATCACCAGCGACGACCCGTACTCGACCGCCGCCTTCGACACGATCCGCCGGGCGCGGACCGTGTTCGACCCGCTCGCCAGCCAGCTCGGGCACGGTTCCGTGGCGTACATCGGGGGCGCGACCGCCGAGCTCGCGGACACGCAGACGGCGCTCGACACCGACTTCCAGCACGTCGCCGTGATCACGGTCGTCGGCGTCTTCCTCGTGCTCGTCCTGCTGCTGCGGGCGATCGTGGCGCCGATCTACCTGGTGCTCACCGTGCTGCTGTCGTACCTGAGCACGCTCGGGCTCTCGTCGTGGCTGTTCCAGTCGGTCCTCGGGCAGCCGGGCGTGAACTACTTCCTGCCGCTCATGGTGTTCGTGCTGCTGGTCGCGCTCGGCTCCGACTACAACATCTTCCTGATGAGCCGGGTGCGGGAGGAGAGCGAGGCGCATCCGATCCGGGAGGGGATCCGGCTGGCCTCGGGCCGGACGGGCGCGGTGATCACGTCGGCCGGGATCATCCTGGCCGGCACGTTCGGGTCGATGGCCTCGGCGCCGCTGGTCGTGCTGTTCCAGGTCGGCGTCGCGGTTGCGGTGGGCGTCCTGATCGACACGTTCCTCGTGCGCTCGATCCTGGTCCCGGCCCTCACCACCGTGGTCGGCGACCGCACCTGGTGGCCGTCGCGGCCGCGAAGCGGGCGGAGTCCGGCCGGACCGGCAAATCCGCCGGGAGAGGGTCGGGCCAGCGCGGGCCAGTCGGCCGCGAGCCAGGGAGGCGCCACAGGGCCGGCCCCGAGGCGCGACGGCTAACCGCGCGTGTTCACGGGTGCCGGGTGGCCCGCCTCCCAGGCCTCGATCGCCGGCAGCCGCGCGAGCACGTAGCCGATCTCGTCGGTGCCCTCCAGCAGCATCTGCCGCGCGAACGGGTCGATCTCGAAGCCGAACGACTCGCCGACCCGGGCCGCCGCATCGGCGTCCGGCCGGCTCGACCGGACCGTCACCCGCTGTGCCTCCAGGTCCACCGTCAGCTCGACGTCCGGGTCGGCCGCGACGAGGTCGAACAACGCCGCGTGCCGCTCGGGCGAGACCGCCACCGGCAGCAGCCCGTTCTTGAGCGAGTTCGCGCGGAAGATATCGGCAAAGCCGGTCGAGATGACGGCGCGGATGCCCCACGAGAGGAGGGCCCAGGGCGCGTGCTCGCGTGACGAGCCCGGCCCGAAGTTGGCGCCGGCCAGCAGGATCGCGCGCCCCTGCATCTCCGGCCGGTTGAGCACGAAGTCGGGGTGCGGCGACCCGTCGGGCGCGTAGCGCCAGTTGGAGAAGAGCCCTTCCGCGAGCCCCGACTTCTCGGTCGTCTTCAGGTAGCGGGCCGGGATGATCTGGTCGGTGTCGACGTTCTCCATCGGCAGCGGGATCACGCGGCTCGTGAACGCGCGCACGGCGTCCGGCATGTCAGCGTCCCTCCAGCACGACGGGGTCCCGATCGACGAGCGGGCGGGGATCCGCCACGGCCCCCGCGATCGCGCTGGCGGCGGCGGTCAGCGGCGAGGCCAGGAAGGTGCGCCCGCCCGTGCCCTGCCGGCCCTCGAAGTTGCGGTTGCTCGTGCTGATCGCGTACTGCCCGGGCTCCAGCTGGTCGCCGTTCATCGCGATGCACATCGAGCAGCCCGATTCGCGCCACTCCGCGCCGGCGGCGCGGAAGACCTCGTCGAGCCCCTCGCGCTCGGCCTGGGCCTTGACCTGCTGCGAGCCGGGCACGACCAGCACGCGCGTCCCCGTGGCGACGTGCCGGCCCCGGAGGATCGCCGCGGCCTGTCGCAGGTCGCCGATCCGGCTGTTCGTGCAGGAGCCGATGAAGACGACATCGACCCTCCGGCCGGCGATCGGCTCGCCCGGCCGCAGGTCCATGTACGCGAGGGCCTTCTCGATCGCGCGTCGTGTCGCGTCGTCCGCCGCCCGTGCCGGGTCGGGGACCCGTCCGTCGACCGGCACGCCCATCCCCGGGTTCGTCCCGTACGTCACCATCGGTTCGAGTGCCGAGGCGTCGAGCGTGACGGTCCGGTCGTAGGTCGCGCCGGGGTCGGAGGGGAGCCTGCGCCAGCGCGCCACCGCGGCGTCCCACGCGGCGCCCTGCGGCGCGTGCCGCCTGCCGTGGAGGTACTCGAACGTCGTGTCGTCCGGCGCGACGAGGCCGGCGCGCGCCCCGCCCTCGATCGACATGTTGCAGATCGTCATGCGCTGCTCCATGCCGAGCGCCCGGATCGCCTCGCCCGTGTACTCGAACACGTGCCCGGTGCCGCCGCCGATCCCGATCTTCGCGATGAGCGCGAGGATGATGTCCTTCGCCGACACGCCGGGCGCCAGCCGCCCGTCGACCCGCACCTCGTAGGTCTTCGGGCGTCGCTGCAGCAGGGTCTGGGTGGCGAGGACCATCTCGACCTCGCTGGTCCCGATCCCGAACGCGAGCGCGCCCATGGCCCCGTGCGTGGCGGTGTGCGAGTCGCCGCAGACGATCGTCATGCCCGGCTGGCTCAGCCCGAGCTCCGGGCCGATCACGTGCACGATCCCGCGCGTGTCGGAGTCCATGTCGTGCAGCGGGATCCCGAACTCCGCGCAGTTGCGCTCGAGCTGCGCGACCTGGAACGCGGCCTGGCTGTCGACGATCGGGAGGTCCCGGCCCCGCGGAAGCGTGGGGATCGAGTGATCCTCGGTGGCCACGGTGCGCTCCGGGTGCCGGACGCGGAGGCCGCGTGCGCGGAGCCCGGTGAAGGCCTGCGGGCTGGTGACCTCGTGGACGAGGTGGAGGTCGATGGCGAGGATGGCGGGCGCGCCCTCCTCCTGCTGGACGACGTGGTCGTCCCAGATCTTCTCGACCAGCGTGCGGGGGCGGGGATTCTCGGCCATCGACATCTTCTCGTGCTGGGGTGCGGACGTGATCCTGAGCGTAACAGACGCGGGCCGCGGGGCGGTTCGGGGCTTCGGACCCGGATCCGGGCGGATCGCGGGCTGCGCGGGCTCAGT
>JAJYGK010000214.1 GCA_021790715.1 Chloroflexota bacterium | reverse complement strand
TCGCGGGCGCCGTGTACGGCGGCGGCCCGGGGGCGCGCTCTCTCGTCGACCGTGCGCGGGACACGCGGCCGGCGGGTCGACCGTTCGACGTACGGCCCGCGGTGATCCCCGGCGGCCGTCACGCCACGGGCCGCACCGCGGTCTCGCAGCCGCTCCCGGCCGAACGTGCCACCATCCCGGGGTGCGGGCCGCGCGACGGCACGGGCCGGAGCCGCACCGCAGGTCGTGGACCCGGCCGGCCGCAGCACGCACACCAGACGCGGCACGTTCGCCGGCCGCCGCACGCACGCCAGACGCGGCACGTTTCGCCGGCCGCAGGTGGAGGGAGGACGTCGGTGACCGGACATGGTGGACCCGGGGCCGGGGTCGGCGGGCCGGTGACGCGGCCGAACGCGCCCGAGCCGCCGGCGGAGCCGGCTCTCGACGTGCTCCTCGAGGCCGCGCCGGTCCGCGCCGGGGCCCGCGGCGGACGTCCTCCCGGTCCGATCGCACGGCGCTACGGGGGACCGCTCGCGATCCCGCTGCGGCCCCACCGGCCGACCGTGATCGCGAACTTCGTCGAGTCGCTGGACGGCATCGTCGCGCTGGCGACCGGGCCGCGCGGCGGCGGCTCCGACATCAGCGGATCGTCCGAGGCGGACCGGTTCGTCATGGCGCTCCTCAGGACCGTTGCGGACGTCGTCGTCGTCGGTGCCGGGACGGTGCGCGCCGCACCCCGGCACGAATGGACGCCGGCCGGGATCTCGCCCGCATGGGCTCCCGCGTGCGAGGAGTGGCGGGCATCGATGCGACTGGCGCCGCAGCCGACGACGGTGGTCGTCACGTCCGCCGGCGACGTCGACCCCGGCCATCCCGGGCTCTCGGCGCCCGGCGTGCCCGTGGTGATCGCCACGACGGTCGCGGGCGCGCGCGCCCTCACGGCGCGCGGGATCCCGCCCGGTGCCCGCGTCGAGGTCCTGGTGGAGGAGGGCCCCCTCACCGGCACGGCGCTGCGCGGGCTCCTGTCGCGGCTCCACGTGCGCCTGGCGCTCTGCGAGGGCGGCCCGCACCTGCTGGCCGACCTGCTCGCCGACGACGCGCTCGACGAGCTGTTCCTGACGCTCGCCCCGCAGATCCTCGGGCGGGCCTCCGCGTTCACGCGCCTCGGCCTCGCCGAGGGGCACGCCTGGGAGCCGGGCTCGGCGCACTGGGCGCGCCTCGGGTCGGTCCGGCGCGGCGACTCGCACCTGTTCCTGCGCTACTCGCTCCGGCGCGGGAGCGGGGACGGGCACGGGCGTCCCCCGTCCCGCTGACGGGCCCGCCACCGACGAGCAGGAGGGCCGCGGACGGGCAGGACGGCTACCCTGCCGGGGGGCTGGACGCCTACGTATCTACTGCTATGATGAAACCAACGTCCGCGCGGCGGACATAAGAATGGTCCCGTTCGGCAACACGACACTCCTCTCTCGGTTCTCGCGAGACGGTCGCGGGGGCCGGACGAGAAGGAGTGTTTTCGTTGTACCAGGACAAGACGCTTACCTGCGCCGACTGCGGTCAGGAGTTCGCGTTCTCCTCCAGCGAGCAGCAGTTCTACGCTGATCGCCAGTTCAGCGAGCCGCGCCGCTGCCCGTCCTGTCGTGCGAGCCGCAAGGCGGCCCGCGGCAGCGGCGGATCGTACGCCGGTGGCGGGTCGTCCTACAGCAGCGGCGGCGGCTACACCGGCGGGTCGATCGGCTCGTACGGCGGCGGGTATTCCGGCGGCGGGTACTCGGGCGGCGGGTATTCCGGTGGTGGCTCGCGCGCCCCGCGCGAGATGTTCACCGCGACCTGCTCGAGCTGCGGTCGCGAGGCCAAGGTGCCGTTCCGGCCCACCTCCGGCAAGCCCGTCTACTGCAACGAGTGCTTCGCGAGCCGGCGCGGTTGATCGCGCCCCGTCCGTGAGGGCGGGCCGGTCGGTCGAGACCGGCATCTGCGCAGTCACGACTGTGGAGCCCGACCAGCGATGGTCGGGCTCTTCGATTTCTGCCGTCCGGCCGGACCGCCGGCCGGCGGTCCGGGAGGTGCCCGATGCCCAGCGTCGCGCCGTTCGGTTCGTGGCGTTCGCTCATCGACGCGGAGCGGATCTCCTCGGGGCGAGTCGGACTCGGCCAGGTCGCGCTCGACGGAGGCGGCGTGTACTGGACCGAGAGCCGTCCGGCAGATGCGGGGCGGACGGTCGTCGTGCGCAGGCGGCCCGATGGGCGCACGGAGGACGTGACGCCGGTCGGCCTGAATGTCCGAACCCGCGTCCATGAATACGGTGGTGGGGCGTTCGCCATCCGGGACGGCGTGCTCGTGTTCGTCGACTTCGGTGACGGCCGGCTGTGGCGCCAGGACCTGGATCCCGGCCGGGTGGGCTCGGCGCAACCGCTGACGCCCGGGGTCGCCGGTGCCGCTCTCCGCCACGCGGATCCCGTGATCGATCCCGTCCGCCGACGCGTCCTGTGCGTCCAGGAGGACCATCGCGGCGGCGGGCAGGCGGTGAACCGGATCGTGGACGTCGCGCTCGATCCGGACGGATCGATCCTCCCCGAGCCACGGGTCGTCGTCTCCGGCCACGACTTCTTCTCGAATCCGCGCCTCGACCCGGAGGGCCGGCGGGCGTGCTGGCTGGCGTGGGACCACCCGAACCTGCCGTGGGACGGCACGAGCCTGTGGGTGTCGGACGTGGCTCCGGACGGCTCCTTCCGATCGCCCCGGCTCGTCGCGGGCGGACACGCCGAGTCCGTCTTCCAGCCCGAGTGGTCGCCGGACGGCCGGCTCCACTTCGTGTCCGACCGCACGGGCTGGTGGAACCTGTACCGGCTCGACACCGTGCCGGAACCCGGATCCGGACTGCCGGAGGCCCGCGCGCTCGCGCCGATGGACGCGGAGTTCGGCGAGCCACAGTGGGTCTTCGGGCTCACCACGTACGCCTTCATCGATGCCGATCACCTCCTCTGCCGCTACACGCGCGACGGCATCTGGTACCTGGCGGTGCTGGACTCCTCGACGGGCAGGCTGCGGCAGCTGGACCTGGGCGCGACCTGGTACGGCGCCATCGCCGCGGGCCCGGACGGAGACGCGGCCGTGACGGCCGCCTCCGCGACGCGGGACACCTGGCTCGCGCGCCTGGACCCGGCCTCGGGCCGGGCGGCCGTGCTCGCCGAATCCTCGCCCGACGCCGTCGACGAGCGGTTTCTTTCGCTGCCCGAGCCCGTCGAGTACGGCACGGGCGGCGGAGAGGTGGCGCACGGTCTCTTCTACGCTCCGCGCAACCCCGGGTTCGTCGCGCCGGACGGCGAGCTGCCGCCGCTGCTCGTCAACGTCCACGGCGGCCCGACCGGGATGGCCACCTCCGCGCTCGCGCTCGGGCTGCAGTACTGGACGAGCCGTGGGTTCGCGATCCTCGACGTGAACTACCGTGGCAGCAGCGGATACGGGCGGCCGTATCGCGATCGGCTAGCCGGCAGCTGGGGCGTGGCCGACCTCGAGGACGTGGTGGCCGGCGCGCGGTTCATGGCGGAGACCGGGCGCGCCGATCCCTCGCGGCTGCTCATCCGCGGCGGCAGCGCCGGCGGCTACACGACGCTCTGTGCCGTCACGTTCGCGGACGAGTTCCGGGCGGGGACGAGCTACTTCGGGATCGGTGACCTCGCGGTCTTCGCGGGCGAGACCCACAAGTTCGAGTCGCGGTACATGGATCGACTCATCGGGCCGTACCCCGGGGCGGCGGCCACCTACCGGGACCGTTCACCGCTCCACTTCGCCGACCGGATCTCCTGCCCGGTGCTGCTGCTCCAGGGACTCGAGGACCGGATCGTCCCGCCCGACCAGGCGGAGCTCATGTTCGAGGCGCTGCGGCGTCGCGGCGTCCCGGTCGCGCATGTCGCGTTCGAGGGCGAGGGGCACGGGTTCCGCCGGGCCGGGACGCTGAAGCGGGCCATCGAGGCCGAGCTGTCCTTCTACGGTCAGATCCTGGGGTTCGAGCCGGCCGACGACATCCCCAGGCTGCCCATCGAGAACCTCCCGGCCGCGTAGCCTCGGCGGCGCCCACGCCGCTGCGGGCCCGCGCTCCGCAGCCCCGGCGCCCGCGGGTCGTGCGGGAGTGACACGCGAGCTGGCACGCCGCCGGCGCATGATGCCGGCCATGGACACCGCCGTGAGTCTCACCGCCGATCGCCTCGTCGTCGATCACCTCGAGCTGACGGATCCGGACCTGGTCCGGTTCGTGGCCGAGCGATCGGAGACGGAGCGACCGGAGCTCGTCGAGCGTGCGCTTCGCATCGGCCTGCTCGCCGTGCGCGACGCCGGCCTGACGGTCAACGTGGACGTCATCGAGAAGGAGTTCGCGCGGCTCGTCCAGCAGATCGACGAGCGGAACGAGAAGGCCGGCCAGGCGCTCGCACAGGCGCTGCGCGAGTCGTTCGCAGAGGACGGTGGGAAGCTGCCGCGGACCCTGGAGCGATTCCTGGGCGACCAGGGCGCGCTGCGCCGCCTCGTGGCGGACCTGTTCGACGAGGGCCGGCGCGATTCGGCGATCGGGCGGCTGAACGACCTCATGGGGCGCTACTTCGACGGCGACGGGAGCAGGCTCGCGCAGCTCCTCGATCCGACGCGGCTCGGTTCGCCCCTCTACCAGTTCCGCAGCGAGGTGTCCAGGGGTTTCGAGGACCTGGCCGGGCGCATCCAGTCGCTGGAGAAGGCATCGGAGGCGCGGGCGGCCGAGCGTGCGAAGTCGGCGGCCAAGGGGATCGACTTCGAGGACGTGCTCGAGGAGCTGCTCGGCGAGATCACGCACGGGCTGGGGGACGGGCTCGAGCGCACCGGCACCCTGCCGGGCGAGACGATCAAGGGCAAGAAGGGTGACTTCGTCCTCACCGTGGACCCGTCGCGGACGCGCGGGGCGGACCTCCGGGTCGTCATCGAGTCGAAGGACCGCGCGATGAGCACGCGCCAGGTGACCGAGGAGCTCGCGGCGGCCCGGCAGAACCGCTCCGCGCAGGCGGCCGTCATCGTGTTCACGCCGCAGCACGCGCCGGCGAACGTCGACCCGCTCGCGATCGTCAACCGCGACGTCTGGTGCGTGGTGGATCCCGCCGCCCCGGACCGACTCCCGCTCGAGTGCGCCGTACGCCTCGGCCGCATCTTCGCGCTGGACGCGCTGCGCGACCGGCCGGTCGAGGTCGACGTGGCCGCGGTGGACCGCGCGCTCGAGGGCATCCGGTCGCAGCTGTCGGCGATCCAGGGCATGAAGTCGAACCTCACGTCGATCACGAACGCGACGTCGAAGGTGTCCGCGGACCTGGATGGGCTGCGCGTGGGGATCCTGCGGAGCGTCAGCCAGGTCGAGGAGGAGCTGAAGGCCGCCGCGGCCGGGATGCCCCAGCGCGTCCCGGCGTAGGGTCCCGGCGCGGCCGCGCCCCGCCGGCGGCCGGCGAGACGGCCGCTCCATCACGGCGCGCACCGGGCGGCTGGAGCCCGTCAGGGCTTCGACTGCGTCTCCCCGTCCACGACCTCGATGCGGATCCGCTTGTTGATCCTGCCCTTCGATTCGTAGCCCGTGACGCGGATGCTCCCCACCTCGCGTGTGTTCGCCACGTGCGTGCCGCCATCGGCCTGCAGGTCGAGGCCGACGATCTCGATCGTGCGGACCTCCGCGATGCCGGGCGGCAGGAGGTTGACCTTGGTGCGGATCAGGTCGGGGATGGCGAACGCCTCTTCGCGCGGGAGGACGCGCACGCGCACGTCGCGGCCCGCCGCCAGCTCCGCGTTGACCTTCGCCTCGATCTCGCCCACGAGCTCGCCGGACATCCGCTCGAACTCGAAGTCCATGCGGCCCGCGCCCGGCTCCATGTTCCCGCCCGTGACCTGGGCGCCGTAGTCGCGCCACACGACGCCGCACAGCGCGTGCAGCGCGGTGTGCGTCCGCATCAGCAGGTGCCGCCGCTCCCAGTCGATGTCGACGCGTACCCGCGCGCCCGGCTCCGGGCCGTCCCCGTCCGCCACGCCCGGCAGCGCATGGACGATCGCGTCCCCCGCCCTGCGGGCCGACGCGACCTGCCAGCGCTGGCCGCCGTAGACGGGATCGAGCGCGAGGAGCGTCCCCGCGTCGGCCGGTTGCCCGCCGCCGCCGGGATAGAAGACCGTCCGATCGAGGGCCACGAGCAGGCCGCCGTCCCCCGGCTCGACACGTTCCACGGTCGCCTCGCAGGAGCGCGCGTAGGAGTCGCGGTAGCAGATCGCATCGGTCATCGTTGTCACCTCAGCTCAGTCGGCGGCGTGGGCGGCACGGGGACGTGGCGGCGCACCGGGACGCCGCGAGCAGCGTGACCGTCGGCGGAGGCTCCGGCCGCGGAGACGAGCCCGAGACGGAGCGCGACCGTGGCCGCCTCGACCCGGCCGGAGACGGCGAGCTTCGCGAGGATGTTGCCCACGTGCACGGCGACCGTGCGCTCGCTGATGAAGAGCCGTTGCGCGATCTCCCGGTTGGACCGCCCCTCGGTCAGCACCGCGAGGACCTCCCGCTCGCGCGGACTCAGGTTGAAGGGATCGGCGACCGGGGATGCCGGCCGCGCGGCAAGCCGCGAGGCGAGACCGGGGCCGATCGACGCGGATCCGGGCGCCGGCACACCGGCGCCACTCGCCGGGACCAGGGGCGCGGCGTGCGCCGCCTTCCAGGAGGGAACGGCGTCCGGCGCCGGGGCGCCTGTCGCACCC
>JAJYGK010000068.1 GCA_021790715.1 Chloroflexota bacterium | reverse complement strand
CCCTCGTGGCGGCGTTCGGGCTCGCCGTGGCCGCGCTTGCCTCGTCGCAGGCCGAGCGCCGCGCCGTCGGGATGGCGGCAGGCGCCGCGATCGTCTGCGTCGGCATCGCGGGCGCGATCGACGCCGCCTTCCCCCAGGACCCGATGGGCACGGCGGTGACGACGGCAGGCGCCCTTCACATCGCGTTCGCGGGCATCGCGTCGCTGCTCACCGTGCTGGCGATGGCGCTGAGCGCCTGGTGGCTCGTCGCGCGGCGGCCCTTCCGGCCGCTCGCGCTCTACTCGCTCGCGTCGCTCGTGATCGTCCTGGCGTTCGGGGCGATGACCGCGGCCGCGACGGCATCGTCCTCGCCCGTCATGGGCCTGCTCGAGCGGGTGACGATCTTCACGTTCACGCTGTGGCTCGCGGTGACGTCGGTCGTGCTGGCCCGTTCGACGGTGCGCATGGAGGCGCGGCCGGAACTGCGGGCCTGAACCGACGGCCTGACCTGCGGGCTGCCTCGCTCGCGCGCTGCGCGGAGATCGAGGCAGGCGCCGCTACCGCACGTCGCTCCGGACCAGCCGTGAGCGTCCCGTGCCTGCGCCATTCGCGGTAGAGCAGCCCGGGCCGACCAGGACCGCGATCACCGGCACGACGGTGTCGGAGTCGAGCGGTGGCAGGTCGGTCCCGACCGTGTGCCGGTGTCTCGTCCGCAGAACAGCCGTTCTACATCGCTCACCACCGCCGTGCAACCTGCTCGTCGTGCCCGGCGCCGACTGTGCGCAGGAGCGGTGCGACGGGGAGCAGTCTGGTCCGCTGCGCCGGGTCGAGCGCGCCCCGATCTCGAGGAGCTGCGGCTCGACGCCATGGCCTGAGCATGGCGCTTCGCCTGCATGGGAGGCCGCCGACCTCGTCAGCCCTCGGTCGCCGCCCCAGGAGCGCCGACGAGCACGAAGGACGTGCGCCAGTCCCCGCCCATGAGCATCTGCATGCGCATGTTGAGCCAGGCCATGATCTCGAGCTCGCGTGCCGCGGACAGGGGGCCCACGCGCACGGGCCGAAAGCCGATCGATGCCGCGAGCTCGGCGACCACGTCGGCCGTGTGCTCGTCGTCGGTCGCGTAGAGCGCGTCGACGGTCGTGCCGTGGGTGTCGGGGTCGGCCTGCACCGCGGCGAAGATCGTGTTGAACGCCTTCGCCAGGTGCGCCTGCGGCAGGAGGCGCGCGAACGTCTCGGCCCCGGAGCCGCCGCCTTCGGTGGCGAGCCCCGAGAAGTCGGCCTTCAGCGGGTTCGTCGCGTCGATCACGATCTTGCCGGCCGTGCTGTCGGCGAGTCCCGAGGTGACGTCCTCGGCCGCGACGTACGGCACGGCCAGGACGACGACGTCGGCCGCGGTGGCGGCTTCGGCGGGCGTATCGGCAGCCGAAGCGCCGAGCTCGGCCGCCACCTCGCGCGTCTTCTCGGCATCCTGCGCGGCGAACGTCACGTCGTGCCCGGCCCGAACCAGCGAACCGCCCAGCGACTTGCCCACGTTCCCAGTTCCGATCACGGCGATCTTCATCGTCCTGCGCACCCCCTGGAGGTCATCCGGTCTGGACGGCGGTCACGACCGTCCGCCTCGATCTCAGTGTGCCTGTCCGCGGCGATCCCCGCCGTTTCGCGGCTGTCGTGACGTCCGCATCCGTTTGAGCCTGCCGCGCCGGCCACGGACCCAGCCCAGTTGGCGCGCGCTCTTGCCGCCGGCGCTCGCGTTTCGCGTGGCCCACATCGACTTCGGCGCGTTCGGGATGACGAGCTTCGGCCACCCGTGGTGGTGCGGGCTGACCGGACGACGCGATGGGTAACTCGCAGCAGCCGTGACGTTCCCACCGCCGAGGGAGGAGCGCTCATCGTCGCGTCGTGGGGGAGCACGGTGACCCGGCGAAGTCGTCCGCTCCTGCGCCAGACAATGACCTGAATCAGGGCTTCGGGACCTGCCAGCCGTCGGGACGGCCCGACGGTCGTGCGCCCGTCGGCGAAGGCGAGCGGCGTGCCCTTCGGCCAGCCGCAGTCCGCGAGAACGACCGGCGCGCCGGGAGGCAGGGGAACGGGCGACGACGATCCGTCGGCCGCGCCAGACGCTGCGCGAGGCGGAGGGGGAACGATGTCATGCGTCACGGCGGGCGGTTCCGGGCTCGGGGACGATCCACGAGCTGGTCGGCGCGCCGTGGCCGTACCTCGCCGCGTACTCCGACCCCTCGGGCATCCACTTCGGCCGGCGAGCCACGAGATGCCCCCCGGCGACCCGTCGCGGCGCGCCGGTCTCGCGGGCGATGCGACGTTCGTGGGGTTCCGCCCCGGTGAGGCGGCCTCGAGATGGCCGCTGACCGGGCCCGGGACCCGCCAGGGTGGATACTCGTCGCGTGAGTCCGCGCCGTCGCCTGTCCGGGACTGGCAGTCATCCCGGTGCTCCGTCCCTCGCATCGGGGATGCGAGCGTCCCGCGATCTCGTCGACACCGCCCGCGGGGTGCTCGAGGGCAACTGGATGGGGCGCTACACGCGCCCATCGCAGTCGCTGTACCCGCACCAGTGGAGCTGGGACTCGGCCTTCATCGCGATCGGCCGCTCCTGGTACGACGCCGCGCGGGCACGCCAGGAGCTCGAGACCCTCTTCGAGGCGCAATGGGCCACCGGGATGGTCCCCTCGATCGCGTTCGACCCCGCGGCGCCTCCCGACGCCTACTTCCCCGGGCCCGACGTCTGGCAGGCGCAGCGTGCGCCGGCGGCTCCCCGTGGCCGGCCCACCTCCGGCATCACCCAGCCGCCCATCCATGCCCGGGCGGCCCTCGAGGTCCACCGCCATGCGCCGCCGGACCAACACGCGGCGTCGCTGGACTGGCTGGCACGGCTCTACCCGCGGCTCGTGGCCCAGCATCAGTACCTGTCCCGCGCCCGCGATCCGCGGGGGACCGGTCTCGCGGCGATCGTTCACCCGTGGGAATCGGGTCTCGACGACTCCCCCGCCTGGGACCGCGACTTCGACCGCATCGTGGTGCCCCCTGGGGTCCTCCCTCCCTACCGACGCCGGGACGTCGGGCATGTCGCGGCCGCCGACCGCCCGACCGACGCCGACTACGCGCGGTTCCTCTACCTGCTGACGCTCGAGCGCGACGCCGACTACGACGATGCGCGCGTCGTGGCCGCCTCGCCGTTCCTCATCGTCGATCCGCTGTTCAACGCGATCTGGCTGTGGTCGGAGCACGCCCTGGCCGAGATCGCCGGTCTCGTCGGCGCCGACCCGGCGCCGCACCGGGCCGCGATCCGGCGGCTCCACGAGGCGCTGCTCGGCGAGCTCTGGCGGAGCGAGCGGCGCCGCTTCTGCGCATGGGATCTCCGACGCGACCAGCGCGAACCGGAGGACACCATCGTCTCGTTCGGCCCGCTGCTGGACCCCGACCTGCCGGAGTCCATCGTGAGCGTGCTGTGCCGTGAGCTCGAGTCGCCCTCGTTCCACCCGCGCAGGGATGGCGGGCTCCACTATCTCGTCCCGACCTACGACGAGCGCGCGGCCGACTTCGACCCGGACCGCTACTGGCGCGGACCCGTCTGGCTCAACACCAACTGGCTGCTCTGGCACGGTCTCCGGCAGCATGGCCGGGTCGCACTGGCCGAGGAGATCGTCGCCAGCACGCTGGAGCTCGTCCGGCGCTCCGGCTTCCGCGAGTACTTCGACCCGCTGGACGGCTCGGGACACGGCAGCGACCGGTTCAGCTGGAGTGCCGCGCTCTGCATCGACATGGTCCTGGCCGGTCGGCAGGCCCACGAGCGCACCGATCCCCGACCGCGCACGGGGCGCGCCGGGGCGCGGTGAGGGTGGCCGGCGGACCGGGACCCGGGTCCGTCAGCCTCTCACGGTCTGCCCGTCATCGTCGCCCTCGCCGGCCACGAACCCGGGCCCTGCATAGGCGGGATCCGGATACTGGTAGAACCCGGCTCCGCTCTTGACTCCGAGGCGTCCCCGCTCGACGTACGAGCGGTAGAAATCGGCGTTGATGCGGCGCTGCGGATCGCCGGTCCGGCGCGCCCAGAAGTCGGCGATGTCGAGGGCGGTGTCCAGGCCCACGCCGTCGAGCATCCCGAACGGCCCGATGGGCATGTGCATGATCCCCATCCACGCGCGGTCCACGTCCTCGACGGAGGCGATCCCGTTGGCGGCGAGGGTCACCGCGGCCTCGTTGAGCGCCATGTACATGGCGTTGAAGACGTAGCCGTAGCTCTCCTTCCGCAGCCGGATGGGGATCTGCCCGATCCTCCGGGCGAAGGCGAGCACGAGCTCGGTCGTCTCGTTCGACGTGCCGGGGTGGGGCATGACGTCGACGACGTTGCCGGACCACACCGGCGGATGGAAGTGCAGGGCCGCCAGGCGGTCCGGGCGTCCCGTGGCGTCCGCGAACATCGACGGGAGCAGCGACGAGGTATTCGTCGTGAAGATCGTGCGGGCGTCGCAGAGGCTGTCGAACTGCGCGAGGACGCGCCCCTTCAGCGCCGGATCCTCCGGCACCGACTCGCTCACGATGTCGGCGTCGGCCGCGGCGGCGGCCGGGTCGGTGGTCGTGCGGACGGCCGCCAGCGCCCGCTCGGCCCCTGGTGCGTCGAGCAGGCCCGTCCGGACGAGCTCGTCCGCGTACCCGCGGATGCGTCGGACGGCGGCATCCAGGGCGGCATCGTCGATGTCGTGCAGCGTCACCGCGTAGCCGTGCGTGGCGCACTGGAGGGCGACCTGGGCACCCATCGTGCCGCTTCCGACGACCAGCACGCGCCTGACCTCGTCGATGTGCATCCCGACCTCCTGCGCTGGATGGCGTGCCCTCGGACGCAGGGCTACGGTACCAAGCGCGATCGCGTGGCTCCGGCCGCGCCCGCCAGGGCGACGGCGACGGACTACGCCTCGGCGATGAGCGACTGCCGGTCGAACGAGATCGGATGCATGGCGAATGTCGCGAGCAACACCAGCAGCGCGAAGCCGGCGAGCGCGAGGAAGCCGCTCGTGAACCCGCCGCCCGCGTCGAGCAGGGCACCGACGAGCGGCGGCCCGACGATCGCGGTCATGGAACCGCCCCAGCCGACGAACCCCTGCGCTGCGCCGGGGCTGGCGGGAGCGCTTGCCGCGGCACCGTTGAAGAGGGCGGCGTAGGGGAGGCCGACGCCGAGCCCCGTCGCGAAGAGGCCCGCGAACGCGGGCAGGAGCGACCCGGCCAGGGCCATCGTGGCCAGCCCGACGGCGGCGAGCCCGATCCCGACGCGGATGAGGGGGAGCGGCGGGACGCCGCGCTCGAGCGCGAGGCTCCCGCCCGACCGCCCCGCGATCCCGAGCACGAGGACGAGCGAGCCGAGCGCGCCGGCGAGGACGACCGGCAGCGCGAACTCGTCGGCCAGGTAGCCGACGACCCACGTGCCGAGCACCATGGCCAGCCCGAACCCGCACGTGTGGGACAGGGCGAGGAGCCAGCTGTTGCGCGTGCGAAGGGTGGTGCGCAGGCCGCCCGCCTGCCCCGGCCGCGGGGAGGTCCCGGGAGGCGCGAGCCGCCACCACGCCAACCAGATGGCGACCGTCGCCAGGCCCGAGAGGACGTACGCGCGCTGCCAGTCGCCGCCGGGGCCGGCGAGCAGCGGCATGTAGAGCAGGGGGAGGGCCGAACCGGCGAGGAACGCGGACCCGTACAGCCCCTGGGCGAGGTGCTGGCCCCGCCCCGCGAACACCTGCCGCGTGTACGACGCCCCCGCCGCGAACGCGACGCCGCCGCCGAGGCCGCCGAGGAAGCGCCAGGCGAGCAGGGCCGGGTAGGTCGGCGCGAGGAGGCCGCATCCGACGGTGGAGAGGCTGGTGAGGAGGAAGCCGACGGTTACCGGTGTGCGTGCGCCCAAGCGGTCCGCGAGGGCCCCGCCCGCGAGCATCAGCATGCCCGCACCGATGAAGAACGCCGTCGCCATCATCCCGGCGGTCCCGGCGTTGAGCGCGTACTCGCGCTGGATGAAGCCGATGACCGGGCCGTGGTTCGTGTAGTTGGTCGCCACGCCGAGGGCGACGGCGCAGATCAGCGCCAGGGCCCGGCGACCGTCGGACGGGGGCATGGCGCGACTGTAGCGTCAGCGGCGCCCGCGCGGATGGTCCGGCCTTCGGGGTCTAGTGGCGTTCGGTCCCGCGCGTCGTCGGGACGCGGTGGTAGCGCTCCATCAGGCGCGCCACCGCCGCGCGCGCCTCGGCCCACTCGGGCTGGTCGCCGACGATCGTCGGCGCGGATCCCCAGCGCGCCACCTGGCCCATCGCAGTCAGCAGCGCGTTGTGCAGCACGCGACGGGAGTGCCCGCCATCGACCACCCCCAGCACGAGGTACCGGCGCACGAGGTCGTACGGGGCGCGCCAGCGCTCGACGCGGATCTGGTCGCCCTCGCGCAGGCTCTCGAGGTACTCGTCGTCGCCCACCGGCGCCTCGGCGTGTTCGGCCATGTGCTGCACGAGGTCGAGCCGGCGCCCGTGCCGGAGCAGCGAGTCGTACCGGCCGTCGTCGTCCGCGTCGCGGTAGCAGACCGGACAGGTGGGGGCCATGTAGCGCCGCGGCGGCGCGCCGTACGGCAGGCCGCAGCGCCGGCAGAAGGTGGCCCCGGCCGCGGTTGCCTCCGTCCCGCACTGGAGGCAGACCGGCAGGTTCGAAGGCGCCGGGTGGTCACGGCGGAGCAGTCCGTTCACGCCCCACCCTCCAGCGTCTCGAGGGCGAGTGCGACGGCGGCCATCTCGGCGTGGACCTCGTCGAGCGTGCCGGAGCGGACGCTCGCGC
>JAJYGK010000012.1 GCA_021790715.1 Chloroflexota bacterium | reverse complement strand
CGGACTGCTCGGCGGGTCGCTGCCGTCCATCCTCCCGGTGCGACAGCTCCGCCCCGGCGACGTGGCGAACCGGACCCCGGCGCCCGTCGTGGTGTTCACGCCGGCGCAGATCCAGCCGCCGCACGTCCTCGGCACGATCCTCTTCGCCAAGAACGGGAACCTGTGGTCCGTCTCCGGGAACGACCAGTTGACGCAGCTCACGTCGACGGGGACCGACCAGGAGCCGACGTGGTCGCCGGACGGAAAGACGATCTACTTCGTGCGGCCGACGTGGTCGCCGGACGGAAAGACGATCTACTTCGTGCGCGTGCTCAACCAGAAGACCCAGGTGCCCTGCCAGTACATCTCCGGCGGGGGATGCATCCCCGGATCGCGCGTCAACTACACGCTCCAGTACCCCGTCATCTCGCGCATGGCCGCCAGGGCCGGCGCGCCGTCGACCGCCATCGCGAGCGGGCTGTACTCGCTGCCCGCCGGAGGCCAGTACTTCTACGGGCTCTGGCAGCCCGACCTCAGCCCCGACGGGAAGACCTTCGCGCTGGTCAGCGACTCGACGAGCCCGTTCCTGGGCAGCGATGCGCTCTCGACGCTGCCAGTGGGCGGGGGTCAGGTGACCCGCCTGCCGGTGTCGGAAGCGACGTACTACGGCCTGGGGCTGGGGCAGAACGACCCGCAGTGGAGCCCCGACGGTTCGCTCATCGCGTACACCTACAACGACAAGCAGGGCGCCTACGGCGCGCCCCGCGTCGCCCTCTACGACGTCGCCACGCGGAAGGCGCGCTTCCTGAGCTCGAGCGGCTACGCCCAGCCGGCCTGGTCTCCCGACGGCCGCTACATCGCCGCCGTGCGCAGCACGCCGGCCGGCCGGAACATCGCGATCCTCGATGCCGGCACCGGCAAGCTGCTCGCGCTCCTCACCCACGACGACAGGAGCTTCGCCCCGATCTGGTCGCCGGCGGGCAACCAGATCGCGTTCCTGCAGGCGAACGGGACCACGATCGACCTCGAGCTGATGACGCTCGGCGGCACCGCGCCGCACTTCACCGCGGCGAAGGTGGAGCCGCTGACCTCGCAGAGCCAGCTCGACGGCACGTCGCGGAGCCAGCTCGACGGCACGTCGCGCCCGACGTGGTTCATCCCGGCCTCCGAGATGCCGACGCCGACGCCGGCCCCGTCCGCGGCGGGATCCGCGGCACCGGCGGCATCGGCCGCGCCGTCGACGCCGTGAGCGCCGCCCGTCCGTCCGTGGCGCCGGGCGGGAACGGATCGGATGCGCCTGCGAATCGCGGGATGAGTGGCCCGGCGGGAGGAGACGCGTGACCGGTTCGAGCTACCTGGAGCGCCTCGCGGCGCGCACCGCGGCGGTGCACACCGTGCTCTGCCTCGGCGTCGACCCCGACCCGGCGACCCGGGCGCGCTCCCCGACGGCTTCCCGGCCGATCTCGGCGGGGTCGAGCGGTTCGTGGCGCTGCTGCTCGATGCGGCGCTGCCGCACGTCGCGGCCGTCAAGCCGAACCTCGCGTTCTTCGAGGCGTTCGGCGCGGAGGGGATCGCGGCGCTCGAGCGCCTGCGCCGGCGGGTGCCGGCAGACGTGCCCGTCATCGCCGACGCCAAGCGCGGCGACATCGGGTCGACGGCGGCCCGGCAGGCGGTCGCGCTGTTCGATCGCCTCGGTGCCGACGCGATCACCGCGAGCCCGTATCTCGGCAGCGAGGCGATCGCGCCGCTGCTCGAACGCGCGGACCGCTTCGCGTACGTCCTGTGCCGCACGTCGAATGCGGGCGCGGGCGAACTCCAGGACCTGCAGGTTGCCGCCGATCCCGCGGCGGGGTGGCCGCCGGAGCCGCTGCACGTGCGCGTGGCGAGGCGGGCGCGCGCCTGGAACGAGCGGTACGGGACCGTACCGTGGGCCTCGTCGTGGGGGCGACGGCGCCGAGAGAGCTTGCCGCGCTGCGCGATGTCGCGCCCGACCTGGCGTTTCTCGTGCCGGGCATCGGGGCGCAGGGCGGCGACGCCGCGGCGGCCCTGTCGAGCGGGCGGGCGACCGCGGGCGCGGCCGGAAGCGTGGCCGGCGGCGGCCTCGTGGTCAATGTCTCGCGCGGCATTGCTGGTGCCGCACGGGGCGCCGGGGACCCCGCGGCGGCCGTCGCGGCCGCGGCGGCCGAGTGGGCCGGCAGACTGCCGGTGCTACAATCGCTGCCCTGACCGCAGGGTCACCAGCGAGGAGTCGCGTCGCCCATGCCCGACATCGGCCCCATGGAACTCATCCTGGTCCTCGTGATCGCGCTGCTCGTGCTGGGTCCGAGCAAGCTGCCCGAGATCGGCAAGAGCCTCGGATCGACCATCCGCGAGTTCCGCAAGGCGGCGACCGACGTGCAGGAATCCGTCCGCCTCGACGTGCCGCCGCAGCCGGCGGTGTCGGCGCCCGCGGCACCTGCGCAGCCGGCCGTGTCCGCCGCGCCCGCGCAGGCGGTGGCACCGTCGGCCCAGCCCGCCGCGTCCGCCCCGGCCTCGTCGCCGCAGTCGGCGGGGCCGTCCGAGCCCCGCGTCGGGGCCTGACCCCCGCACGATCCGCGCGTTCCCGTGGCTGACGTCGAGGCGGCCCGCTCCGGCGATTTCACGCTGACCGGCGGCGGCGCGCGCGAACCTGCCCCGCCGCCCGCGCCCGCCCCCGCGGCCGGCGACGAGGCCGTGATGAGCCTCGTCGACCACCTCGCCGAGCTGCGCCGGCGGCTCTTCATCTCGATCCTCGCGATCGTCGTCGGCTCGGTCGCCGGGCTCTTCCTCGCCCCGCGCGCGATCGAGATCCTGAAGGCGCCCATCCCGGGACCGCTGCGCTTCACCGACCTGGGCGGCGCGTTCATGATCCAGCTGAAGATCGCGGTCGTCATCGGGGTCGTGCTCGCGATGCCGGTCATCCTCTGGCAGCTCTGGAAGTTCATCGCCCCGGGACTGACGCCCGAGGAGCGCCGCCTGGCGCGGCCCTGGGTGCCGCTCGCGCTGCTCTTCTTCGCGCTCGGCGTCGCGGTCGCCTACGTCGTGCTGCCGTTCGCCTCGGCGTTCCTGCTCGGGTTCGCCGTGCCGGGGGTGCTCGAGCCGCTCATCACGGCCGAGGCGTACTTCGGCTTCGTGACGATGCTCTTCCTCGCCTTCGGGCTCGTCATGGAGTTCCCGATCGTGCTGGTGCTCCTCAGCAAGGTCGGCCTCGTCTCGTCCGAGCGCCTCCGGAAGAACCGGCGGTACATCGCCCTCGGCATCACGATCTTCGCCGTCGTCGTCACGCCGGGCGGCGACCCCATCAGCCCGACGGTGCTCGGGGTCGTGATGTACGTGCTCTTCGAGTTCAGCATCCGCCTCGTCCGCTGGGCGGGGCGGTGATGCCCGTCGTGCGGGCGGTCCGATGGCCGGGAAGCAGCACGTCGCGGTGATCACCGGCCTCTCGGGGGCCGGCAAGACCACCACGAGCAAGCTCTTCGAGGACCTCGGCTACACCGTCGTCGACAACCTGCCGACAGAGTTCCTGCCCGGCCTCGCCGAACTGGTCGTCCGGGAGCCAGGGCGTTTCGATCGCGTCGCCATCGTCATCGACGTGCGGGCGGGCGATCCCGCCGCGGCGTTCGCGGGCATGATGGACTCGCTCGAGGCGCGCGGCCTCCGCCCGCAGGTCTTCTTCCTGGAGGCCCGCGACGAGGTCCTCGTGCGGCGCTTCAGCGAGACGCGCCATCGTCACCCGCTCGCGGGCCAGCGGGGCATCGCCGCGTCCATCGCGCAGGAGCGGCAGGTGCTCGAGCCGCTGCGCGAGTGTGCCGACGCCGTGATCGACACGTCGGACCTCTCGGGTCGCGAGCTGCGCGAGCGGATCTTCGGGGCCCTCGAGATCGACACGGAGCCCGAGCAGCTGACGCTGCAGCTGGTGAGCTTCGGGTACAAGTACGGCCTGCCGATCGAGGCCGACGTCGTGTTCGACGTCCGGTTCATGGAGAACCCGTACTACGACCCCGAGCTGCGACCGCTCTCCGGGCTCACCGAACCGGTCCGCAACCGCGTCCTGTCGCAGCCGGCCGCGCAGCGCTTCCTCCAGATCGCCGACGAGTTCTTCGAGTTCGCGATCCCCGCCTACGCGGCCGAGGGGAAGACGAGATTGACGGTCGCGATCGGGTGCACGGGGGGCTACCATCGATCCATCGCGATCGCCGAGGAGCTGAGGCGCCGGTGGATCGAACGGGGGTACGGGAGCGTCAGCGTCTGGCATCGCGAGCTCGAACGCTCGTGAGGGACACGTGAGCCAGTCGGATCGCCCGGGCCGCGACGCTCGCCGAGGCCCCTCCGGCCGGCAGGGGCCGCGCCTGCGCGGCGGCAGGGTGCGCTACTGGCTGATGCCGGGGATCGGCGTCAAGCGCTGGCTGGCGCTCGTCCTGTTCGCCGAGCTCGCCCTGGCGCTCGCCGGCGCGTTCGTGCTGAAGCAGGTCTACCGCGATATCGTCGTGCCGGGCCCGCTCGAGCCGATCGTGTACGTGCTGACGCTGCAGTTCCTGCCGTACGGGGCCCGTGCCGTGCCGCTGCTGGTGGCCGGGGTCGGCCTGTTCCTGTTCGGCCTGGCCCGCCTCGCCCGCACGCTCCTGCTGCCCTTCGGGGAGCCGTCCGGCCCGCTCGTCGAGGTCATCTACCAGAAGCGCTACCTCGCCCGCGGGCCGCGGGTCGTCGCGATCGGCGGCGGCACCGGGCTGTCGGCGCTGCTCCGTGGACTCAAGGAGCACACGAGCAACATCACCGCCGTGGTGACGGTCGCCGACGACGGGGGCTCATCCGGCAAGCTGCGGACGGAGCTCGGCATCGCGCCGATGGGCGACATCCGGAACTGCATCGCGGCCCTCGCCGACACGGAACCGCTGATGACCCGCCTCCTGCAGTATCGCTTCCCCGAGGATGCGGCGGTCGGTCCCGGGATCGGCGGCCACGCGTTCGGCAACCTGCTCATCGCCGCCATGAGCGCGATCGAGGGCGACTTCGAGGAGGGGGTGCGGCAGTCGAACCGCGTCCTCGCGGTGCGCGGGCAGGTGCTGCCGGCGGCCCCCCAGCCGCTGACGCTCCACGCCCGCCTGCTCGACGGCCGCGAGATCGACGGCCAGTCTGTCATCGCCCGGGCGGCCGGGATCGACCGCGTGTGGGTCACGCCGTCCGATGTCGCGGCGACGGCCGAGGTGGTGGAGGCGATCGCGGAGGCCGACCTCATCGTGCTCGGGCCGGGCAGCCTCTACACGAGCCTGCTGCCGAGCCTGTTGATCCCGCAGGTGCGCGACGCGGTCGCCGCCTCGCGGGCGCTGCGCTGCTACGTGTGCAACGTTGCGACGCAGGTGGGGGAGACGGAGGGCTTCGGGGTCGCCGCGCACCTGGCGGCGATCGAGGCGCACGCCGGGAGGCTGGTCGACGTGGTGCTCGTGAACGACGACTACACCGCGTCGCGCGCCGAGGGCGACCGCAGCGAACCGGTCCGCATCGACTGGACGCCGCCGCGCGAGGGTCCGGACCTCGTGCGCCGGCAGGTGGTGGACGCGTCCAATGCCCACAGCAGCGCCACGATTCCGCGCTCCTCGCCGCGGCCCTCGTCGGCATCTACCAGGAGCGCGGCAGGCCCCGGCCCGCGCTCAGCGTGGCCAGCACCGCGTGATGCTCACGGGCACCGCGGGCGGGCCGGGAACCCGGCGCCGGCACCGCGTGCCGGCGACCTCGAGCGCGGACCGGGAGTTCGTGGCCGCGATCCGCGCGGAACTCGCCGCGGTCGAACCGACCCGGGCCTGCTGCCGCGCGGCGGAACGCGCGGGGCTCGGCGCCGCGGCGACCGGGAAGGCCCGTTCTCCGGCGGTGGCGCGTCTCGCGGTGCGGCTCGCCGCGCTGCCACCGGTCCCGACCGGAGAGCCGGCGCCGTTCGCGGCCTTCGACTGGGAAGCGGCGCCGGAGCACTGCCGCCTCGCGTGGTTGCGGGGGGTCTTCCTTGCCCGCGGCTCGCTGAGCCTGGGACCGGCGCGGACGCACCTCGAGTTCGTGCTCGACCCGGACGACGCCCCCGAGTTGGCGCGGCGCCTGGCGTCGCTGGGGCTCCGGGCGGCCGTCCGGACGCGGCGGGGGCGCGGCGTGGTGACCTGGAAGAGCGGCGAACGCATCGCCGCGTTCCTGCGCGTGATGGGAGCCGGGTCATCGCTCCTGGAACTGGAGGCACGCGGCGTCGCCCGGACGCTGCGGAGCGACCTCAACCGCCTGCTCAACGCCGAGGCGGCGAACCTGGAGCGTGCGGTCGGGGCCTCTGCGCGTCAGCTCGAGGCGATCGCGACGCTGTCGGCGGACGGGCGCCTCGAGCGCGAGCGCGAGGCCGTGCGTGCGGTGGCTCGGGCCCGCGCGGACTCGGGCCCGCGCGGAGACGCCCGATGCCACGCTGGGCGAGATCGCCGCGGAGCTGGGCGTCACGCGCTCGTCGGTGCAGCGGGCGCTCGAGCGGCTGGAGCGGATCGCACTCCATCCCGACGATCGCGAGGTTGCATTCGGCCCGGGACGGCGCGTGGCGCTACCCGGATAATCGGTCCCATGCGATCGATCATCATTGCCGCCAACTGGAAGATGAACACGACACCGGCGGATGCCGGCCCGCTCGCCGCCGAGATCGCGGCCGCCACCGACGCGCCCGGGGTCGCGCGCGTCATCTGCCCGCCCTACGTCTGCCTGGCCTCCGTCCGGGACGCCCTCGCGGGGAGCGGCGTCGGCGTCGGCGCCCAGAACGTCCACGTGCTGGACGGCGGGGCGTACACGGGCGAGATCA
>JAJYGK010000049.1 GCA_021790715.1 Chloroflexota bacterium | reverse complement strand
GGTGGGACGCCTCCGGGGAATAGGCAGCCGTGTGGCATCCATGCGGCATCCATGTTGTCGCCCGCCGGCGCGTTGTCGCCCGCCGGCGGACGCCGCCACGCCGCCTCGCGCCGGCAGGACCGCCGCGCATGTGCGGTCGGTGATATACTCCGCCCTCGTCCGACCGACCACCCTTCGCCTGCCCATGGCCGGCGCCAGCCTGAGTGAGTGACCCCCGTGAACGTGCTCGACGCCGTGACCGCGGACCAGATCCGCACCGACCTGCCCGAACTCGCATCCGGCGACACCGTGCGCGTGTCGGCCAAGGTCGTCGAGGGGAACCGGGAGCGCATCCAGGTCTTCGAAGGGACCGTCATGCGGCTGCGCGGCGGCGGCATCGATCGCTCCATCACCGTCCGCAGCATCCGCAGCGGCGTCGGCGTGGAGCGCACGTTCAAGGTCAACTCGCCCCGCATCGACAAGATCGAGGTCGTCCGCCACGGCGTCGCGCGCCGCGCGCAGCTGTACTTCCTCCGCAAGCGCGTGGGGAAGGCCGCCAGCCTCCGCGAGCGCCGCTAGACTCCGGGCGGGATGCCCCAGACCTCCCGCCGAACCCAGAGCCCCGGCGCCTCCGGCCGCCCATCCGCGGCGATCGTCCCCACGCTGCGTTTCGAGCGCGGCCTGTGGCGCGAGGGTCGAGTGCGCGTCGCCGGCGTGGACGAGGTGGGTGTCGCGCCCGCCTCGGGCCCCGTCCTCGCCGCGGCCGTGGTGATGTCGCCCAACTGCCACCGCATCCCCGGCGTGCGTGACTCGAAGACGCTCTCCGCCGCCCAGCGCGAGCAGCTGTTCCCGCTGATCCGGCGGCGCGCCGTCGCCGTCGGGGTCGGGGCCGCTTCCGTGGCCGAGATCGACGCGCTCAACATCTACAACGCCACCCATCTCGCGATGCGGCGCGCGATCGCGAAGCTCGGCGGGCACGATCACGTGCTGGTCGACGGGCTCCGGATCCGCGAGTTCGAGACACACGTGGGCCCGTACACGGCGATCGTGGACGGCGACGCTCACTGCTACTCGATCGCGTGCGCCTCGATCGTGGCCAAGGTCGTGCGCGATCGGCTGATGGCCCGGCTCGCCGAACGGCATCCCGGCTACGGCTGGGAGCGAAACGCCGGATACGCGACCCGCGAGCACCGGCTGGCGATGGCCCGGCTCGGGATCACGGTCTTCCATCGACGCAGCTTCATCACCACGCAGCGCGTGCTCGCAGGCGAGCAGCAGACGCTCGACTTTGCGCCGACCGACGGCTTCGACGCGGCCGTGGCGCGCGCCATCCTGCCATGAGCGAGTCCGGCGACGCCGCGCTAGCGCGTCGTCGACGGCTCCGCGGCGAGCGGGGCGAGGCACTGGCGGCGGCGCACCTGGTGGAGCGTGGCTGGCGGATCGTGGGACGCCGGGTCCGAGTCGGGCGCGACGAGATCGACCTGCTGGCGGTCGAGCCCGGCACGCCCGGCACGCTGGTCGTCGTCGAGGTCCGCACGCGGGCGACCGGCCGGTTCGGCACGCCCGAGGAGAGCGTCGACGGCCGCAAGGTGGGCCGGCTGTACCGGGCGGCCGCTGCGCTGCGCGCCGCCCGGGCGCTGCCAGACGGGACCCCGCTGCCGGCGCTGCCGTGGCGCGTGGACCTGCTCGCCGTCGACGACGCGCCGGCCATCGGACCGGGAGCCGGCGGTCCATCCATCAGGCATCTCCGCGCGCTGGAGCCGCGGCAGGAAAGGTGAGGGACGCACGACGATGACACGCACGGTCTTCCGCGGCGGCAGCCTGTTCGACGGGACGGGGGCGCCACCCGCCCCGGCGGACGTCGCGATCGAGGACGGCCGGATCGTCGACATCGGCCCGGGGCTGGACGGCGACGATGCGATCGACGTGACCGGGCGCACGCTGCTGCCGGGCATGTTCGACTGCCACGTCCACCTGACGCTGAGCCACCTCGACACGCTCCGCGCCATGGAGGAGCCGTTCTCGTACCAGTTCTTCGCCGCCGCGCGGAACCTGCGCCTCACGCTCGAGACCGGCATCACGACCGTCCGCGACGCCTGGGGCGCCGATCTCGGCGTGAAGCAGGCGCTCGCCGACGGGCTGATCGAGGGACCGCGGGTGCAGGCGTCGATCGCGATGCTCAGCCAGACCGGCGGGCACGGCGACGACTGGCACGCGTGCGGGTCGGACGTGAACCTCTGGCCGCCGCACCCGGGCCGCCCGTCGGGGATCGTGGACGGCCCCGACGAGATGCGCCGGCGGGTGCGCGAGCTCGTGCGGGCCGGTGCCGACGTCATCAAGGTCGCCACGACGGGCGGCGTCCTCTCGCCTCGCGACAAGCCCACGCAGGCACAGTTCCGCGACGACGAGCTGCGCGTGCTCGTGGAGGAGGCGACCGCGGCCGGGATCCCCGTCATGGCCCACGCGCAGGGGATGAGCGGCATCAAGGCGGCGCTGCGGGCCGGCGTCCGCTCGATCGAGCACGGGATCTACCTGGACGACGAGGCGATCTCGATGATGCTCGAGCGCGGCACGTACCTCGTGCCGACACTCGCCGCCCCGCTCGGTGTCCTCGATGCGGCGGACGCCGGAGCGGCGATCCCCGCCGACCAGGTGCGCAAGGCGCGCGAGGTGGTCGACGCGCACCGCGACTCGGCCCGCCGCGCGATCGCCGCCGGCGTCCCGGTGGCGCTCGGCACGGATGCGCCGATCAGCCCGCACGGGCAGAACCTGCGGGAACTGGAGCTGCTGGTCGGTGCCGGGATGACGCCGGCGCAGGCGCTCGTGGCGGCGACGCGGACGGCCGCCGAGCTGTGCCGCCTGGGCGACGAGCTCGGCACGGTCGAGCCGGGCAAGCGTGCCGACCTGGTCGTGCTGCGCGGCGACCCGCTCGACGTGTCGGGCTACCGGGAGCGCATCGAGGGCGTCTGGCAGGACGGCCGGCGGCTGGTGGGCTGAGCGGGGCCACCGGTCGGCGCCGAACGCGATCCGGCGTGCCCGACGGCCCACCAGGTGCGCGCGACGGCCCGTCAGGCATGCCGCAGGGCGCGTCCGACGGTTGCCGCGGTCCATCCGGCGGGTGCCCGCCACGCGCGGTCCGCGCAGGGGACCGTGTGCTAGACTGCGCGCGCCGTCGGGCCTCCGGCGGCGCTCGTGCGCCTGCACGGGCATCACGCACGCGTGCCGTTCCCCGCGGCGGTGTCGCCGGTCGTTCAGCCGGCGATCCGTGGGTCAAGGCACGCGGAGGAGAGAACCCACCAGGAGGGCACCATGGCATCCGTCTCGATGCGCCAGTTGCTGGAGGCCGGCGTCCATTTCGGCCACCAGACGCGACGCTGGAATCCCAAGATGCGCCCGTACATCTTCGCGGAGCGCAACGGGATCCACATCATCGACCTGGCGCAGACCGTCCAGCGCCTCGACGTGGCCCTCGACTTCGTCCGCACGACCGCCGCGCACGGGGAGACCGTGCTCTTCGTGGGCACCAAGAAGCAGGCCCAGGAGCCGATCGCGGAGGAGGCGGCGCGCGCCGGCATGCCGTACGTCAACCAGCGCTGGCTGGGCGGCATGCTCACCAACTTCGTCACGATCCGCAAGCGGCTCGCGCTCCTCGACCAGCTCGAGGCGCGCCAGGCCAACGGCGACTTCGACCGGATGACGAAGAAGGAGGCGGCGAAGCTCGTCGAGGAGCTGACCCGGCTGCAGCGCACGCTCGGCGGCATGCGGCGCATGAAGCGGCT
The DNA here is from genome assembly GCA_021790715.1 of Chloroflexota bacterium. GTDB lineage: Bacteria > Chloroflexota > Limnocylindria > Limnocylindrales > CSP1-4 > JAJYNJ01. The sequence continues at coordinate 3,059 of JAJYGK010000049.1, read as the reverse complement.
CCCGGGTGCCATCTTCGTGATCGACCCGCACCGCGAGCACATCGCGGTCACCGAGGCGCGCAAGCTCGAGATCCCCGTGGTGGGCACCGGCGACACGAACATCGACCCGGACGAGCTCGACTACATCATCCCGGCCAACGACGACGCGATCCGCGCGATCCGCCTGCTCTGCCACCTCGTGGCGGACGCCGCGGTCGCCGGACAGCACGATCGCGCCGCGCGGACCGAGCAGGAGGCCGAGGTCGCGGCCGGGGTGCCTGCCGAGGAGGCCGGCGCCGAGGAGCTGCTCAGCGCCATGGCCGCCGCCGGCCAGACCCTCACGTTCGAGCCCGAGCCGGACGAGGACGAGCTGCTGCCCGGTCGCGCCGCCCCGGCCGCACCGGCCGCCCGTGGCCGGCGTCCCGCGGCAGCGGTCGACGACGAGGGCGCCGAGGCCCGGGCATCCGCGGTCGACGCCTGACCGACACACCACACGAAGGGATCACGAACACGCATGGCTGAACAGGTGCAGATCAAGGCCGAGACCGTCAAGGAGCTCCGCGAGCGGACGGGCGCCGGCTTCATGGACTGCAAGCGCGCGCTCGAGGAGACGAACGGCGACTTCGACGCGGCGGTGGCAATGCTCCGCGAGCGCGGGAAGGCGGCCGCGGAGCGCAAGGCGGGCCGCGAGGCGCGCGAGGGGCAGATCGCCAGCTACATCCACCCAGGCGGCCGGGTCGGCGTCCTCATCGAGGTGAACTGCGAGACCGACTTCGTCGCCCGCACCCCCGAGTTCCAGAAACTGGTCCGCGACCTCGCGATGCAGGTCGCCGGGCTGGCGCCCCTCTACCCGACGCTCGAGTCGATCCCGGCCGACGTGCTGGAGACGAAGAAGGCCGAGCTGGCGGAGGATCCCACCGTCCAGTCGAAGCCGGAGCACATCCGCGGCCAGATCGTCGACGGCCAGCTGAAGAAGTGGTACTCGCAGGTCGTGCTGACCGAGCAGCCCTTCCGGGACACCGACCTGACGGTCGGGCAGCTGCTCACCGACAGCATCGCCACCATCGGCGAGAACATCCGGGTCCGCCGGTTCGCGCGGTACCAGCTGGGCGAAGAACTGTGACCGAACCCGAGTCCTCCTCGTCGCAGCCGGGCGGGGGCTCGGGGGTCCGTCCGCGCTATCGCCGCATCCTGCTCAAGCTGTCCGGCGAGGCGCTCCTGGGCGATCGCGCATACGGCGTCGATCCCGCGTTCTGCACCTTCATCGCGAAGCAGCTGGTGGAGGTGCGCGGCGCCGGGATCGAGGTCGCGATCGTCGTCGGCGGGGGGAACATCTTTCGGGGCATGGCGGCGGCGGCGAAGGGGATGGATCGCGCGACGGCCGACTACGTCGGGATGCTCGCGACCGTCATGAACGCGCTTGCGCTCCAGGACGCGCTCGAGAAGGAGGGGCTCGACACACGCGTCATGAGCGCGCTCGGCATGAACGAGGTTGCCGAGCCCTACATCCGCCGGCGGGCCGTGCGCCACCTCGAGAAGGGTCGGATCGTGATCCTCGCGGCGGGCACCGGCAATCCGTACTTCACGACGGACACCGCGGCCGCACTGCGCGCGGTCGAGATCGACGCCGAGGTGATCCTGAAGGCCACCAAGGTCGACGGCGTCTACGATGCCGACCCCATGCTGCACCCGGAGGCGCGCCGGTACGAGCGCCTGACCTACGTCGACGTCCTCACCGATCGGCTGCAGGTGCTCGACGCCACCGCCGTCTCGCTGTGCATGGAGAACGGCCTGCCGATCGTCGTCTTCGACCTCAACCGGCCCGACAACATCCTCAAGGTTGCCCTCGGCGAGCCGGTCGGCACGATCATCAGCGGAGGTGCGAGCGCATGAGCAGCCAGGCCCTGGCCGCCGCCGAGCCCAAGATGGCGCGCGCGGTCGACGTCATGGTGCGGGACTTCCAGGCGGTGCGGACCGGCCGCGCCTCCACCGCGCTCGTCGAGCGGCTGACCGTGGAGTACTACGGGAACCCGACGCCGCTCAACCAGCTGGCCGGGATCAGCGTGCCCGAGGCGCACGCGATCGTGATCCAGCCCTGGGACCGGGCCGCGCTCGGTGCGATCGAGAAGGCGATCCAGAAGAGCGACCTCGGGCTGACGCCGAACGTCGACGGGTCCGTGGTGCGGCTCAACATCCCGCCGCTCACCGAGGAGCGCCGTCGCGACCTGGTCAAGCAGGTCCACCGGCGCATGGAGGAGGCGAAGGTCGAGATCCGCAACCTCCGCCGCGAGGCCGCCGACGAGATCAGGCGCGAGGAGCACGACGGCGAGATCAGCGCCGACGAGGGGCGCCGCGAGCTCGACCAGCTCCAGAAGCTGACGGACCGGTTCGTGGAAGAGGTCGACCGGCACGGCAAGGCGAAGGAGCAGGAGGTCCTCGCGGTCTAGATGGAGGCGACCGCCGTCCCTCGCCACGTGGCGATCATCATGGACGGCAACCGCCGCTGGGCCCAGGCGCACGGCGTGTCGGATGCCGAGGGGCACGCGGCCGGCGTCACGGCGATCCGGCCGCTCCTCCACCGGGCCGTGGATCGCGGCGTGGAGGTCCTCTCGGTCTACGCCTTCAGCCGCGAGAACTGGAGCCGCTCGCCCGAGGAGGTCGCGGCTCTCTTCGACCTGCTGCGCTCGGCGATCCGCGACGAGACCGCCGAACTCCGCTCGCAGGGGGTGGAGGTGCGGCTCCTGGGGCGCCTGGCGGAGCTCCCGGAGGAGACGCGCGCCTCCATCGTGGAGGGCCTGGAGGCGACGCGGGGCGGGCGCCGGCTGCTCCTCAACGTCGCGTTCAACTACTCGGGGCGCTCCGAGATCGTGGACGCCGTGCGGCGCTGCGTGGCGGACGGGCTCGCGCCGGAAGAGGTCGACGAGGCGGCGGTCGAGGCGCGCCTGTACACGGCGGGCGTCCCGGATCCGGACCTGCTGATCCGCACCGCCGGCGAGTCCCGCCTGAGCAACTTCCTGATCTGGCAGGCGGCGTACGCCGAGCTGTACTTCTCGGATCTGATGTGGCCGGACTTCGGGCCG
>JAJYGK010000007.1 GCA_021790715.1 Chloroflexota bacterium | reverse complement strand
AGCCTGGGCGGTCCTCCGCGATCCGATGGCGCGCGCCGCCTACGATCGCGGGCGACTGAGCGCCCAGTACCGGGAGGGAGTCGCGCCGGCTGCGCCGCAGGCCACGTGGTCGCCGTCGTCCGCACCGGATCGGACACCACCGCCCAGGGCCGCCGACGGCTCGTCGAGCGTGCTCGACTTCGGGCGCTACGCCGGCTGGTCCCTCAGCGACCTGGCCCGCCACGACCCGGACTTCCTGGAGTGGCTCGCGCGGACCCCCGTCGGCCGCTCCTACCGGGCGGAGATCGAGCGGCTGCTGTCGCGGCCGGAGAAGCCGGCGGCGACCATGCGGATGCGCTCGCGGCAGCCCGCCTGGGCGCGCTTCGGCTGAGAGGCCGCCGCGAGGCAGCCCGCGCTGGGTGCCGGAACGGCGTCCGCCCGCGGGCGCGGCGTCGTCAGGACAGCAGCCCGATCAGCTCGCCGGCGAGTGCGATCGCGTCGGGCGTCAGCATCGTCGTGTTGCGGAACACGATCCCCCCGACGCCGGCGTCCAGGTACGGGCGCAGTCCCTCGGCCGCCTGCTCGGGCGTGGCCGCCGTGCTCATCGCGCGCCGCTCCGGGGAGAGGTCCGCCATGAGCGACGCCGCCTCTCGCTGATCGCGGACCAGCACGAACGGCGACATGATGGTGCGCACGATCGTGGAGGGGTCGCGGCCGACCTCCTCGCAGTGACGTTCCAGCACCTCGGTCTTGTGCCGGACGTCGTCGAGCGTGCCGAACCAGTTCGACATGTCCGCGTACTTCGCCACCAACCGCAGCGTGCGTCGCTCGCCGCCGCCGCCGATCAGGATCTTCGGCCCGCCGGCCTGGAGCGGGCGCGGGACGTTGCGCGCCTCGTCGATGCGGTAGTGGCTGCCCTCGAAGCTCGGCCGCTCCTCCGTGAACATCCGGTGGCAGATCGCGAGCGCCTCGTCGAGCCGGTCCATCCGTTCGCCGATGGGCGGGAAGTCGAAGCCGTAGCCGCGGTGCTCGGATTCGTTCCATCCCGCGCCGATGCCCAGGACCGCGCGGCCGTGCGAGATGACGTCGAGCGTCGTCACCATCTTCGCCAGCATGGCCGGGTTCCGGTAGGTGACGCCCGTGACCATCGTGCCCAGCCGGACGCGTGTCGTCCGGGCGGCGAGCGCCCCGAGCGTCGTGTACCCCTCCAGCATCGGCTCGTCCTCGCGACCGACGTTGGCGATCTGGTAGAAGTGGTCCATCACGGTGACCATGTCGAACCCGGCCGCCTCGGCCGCCTCGACGAGCTCGAGGAGGCGATCGAAGAGCCTCTCGGGCGGGACGTCCGGGAACGTGTAGCGCGGCATGTGGTAGCCGAAGAAGGGGCGCACGCGGTACCTCCTGGGCGCGCCTCGGAAACGCGCCGGCGGCGCCGGACGGCGCCGGTCTCACCGGGGACGGACGAATGCCGCGACGATACCCCAGGACGCCGCCACCGGCCTTCAGCGCCGCAGCAGCCACCAGCCGAGGACGAGGATCGCGAGCACGCCGACGGCGATCACCCGGGGGTCGGCGGGCACCAGCGACGTGACCTGCGAAGCCGCCCCCGAGACCGCATCCGCGATCCGCGCCACGCTGTTCACGAACAGGCTGCCGATCCCCGAGCCGACGCTGTCGAGCAGTCCGCCCATTTCCCCCTCCGACTCGTGCCGGCCCGGCCCGCGCGCGGCCCCCGTCACCGGGAGCCCGTCCGGCCGTCGCGCCGGCCGGTCACGCGCCGAGACTACCGCGGTCCGGGCGCCGCAGATGAGCCGCGACGTAGACTCGGCCGCATGACCCCCACGCCCCTTCCCCCGACCCCTGCGGGAGGCAGCTCGAGTCCTGCCGCCGGCGCGCCCGGCACCGCCGACGCGTCAGACTCCGGCGCGCCCGCGGGCCCGGCGTCCCTCGTCGACGGCACCGACGATGCCCTGCGCTCGGCGTTCGGCATGCTCGACACGGCGCAGTCCTCCGCCCACGGCGACATGGATCCCGAGACGTTCCGTCGCGCGGCCCACGCGGTGGCCGACCTGATGGCCGACTACCTGGCGGGCGTCGAGCGCTTCCCGATCCTCCCCGACGTCGAGCCGGGCGACCTGCGCCGCCGGCTTCCCGCCGCTCCCCCCGAGCAGCCGGAACCGCTCGCCGACATCCTGTCGGAGTACCGGCACCTGGTCGAGCCGAACATCACGCACTGGCAGCACCCGGCATTCTTCGCCTACTTCGCCAGCAGCGGGTCGGCGCCGGGGGTGCTGGGCGAGATGCTCACGGCGGCGCTCGCGGCCAACGCGATGCTGTGGCGGACCTCGCCGATCGCGACGGAACTCGAGGAGATCACGATCGGCTGGCTGCGCCGTGGGCTCGGGCTGCCGGAGGCGTTCGACGGCTTCTTCACCGACACGGCCTCGACCTCGAGCCTGATCGGGCTTGCCGGCGCACGCCAGGCGGTCGACGGGGCCGATGCCTCCCGCGACGGGCTGGCCGGCCGGCCCGCGCTCCGCATCTACGCCTCGGAGGAGGCGCACAGCTCGATCGAGAAGGCGGCGATGACGCTCGGCATCGGTCGCGCCGGGACGCGCCGCATCCCGATCGACGGCCAGTACCGGATGGACGTGGACGCCCTGCGCGCCGCGATCCGGGAGGACCGTGCGGCAGGGCACGTGCCCGCCGCCGTCGTGGCCACGATCGGGACCACCGGGCCCACGTCGATCGACCCGGTGGCCGCCATCGCCGACGTCGCGGAGCGCGAGGGCCTCTGGCTGCACGTGGACGCTGCATACGCGGGCGCGACCGCGCTGCTGCCCGAGCGCCGCGACCCGTTCGCCGGCTGGGAACGGGCCGACTCGATCGTGGTCAACCCGCACAAGTGGCTGTTCACGCCGCTCGACGCGTCGCTGTTCCTGACGCGCCGGCCGGAGGTGATCCGGGCCGCCTTCAGCCTGGTCCCCGAGTACCTCCGGACGCTCGACCGCGAGCGCGAGGTCCACGACTACAACGAGTACACGCCCCAGCTCGGACGGCGGTTCCGCGCGCTGAAGATGTGGATGCTGCTGCGGTACTTCGGCCTGGAGGGGATCCGCGCGCGCCTCCGCGAGCACATCGAGATGGCCGGGCAGCTGGCGGCGTGGGTGGACGCCGAGCCCGACGCGGAGCGGCTCGCGCCGGCCCCGTTCTCGACCGTGTGCTTCCGCTGGCGCCCCGCGCGGTACCTGGGGCGGGAGGACGAGCCGGCTGTGCGCGAGGAGCTCGACCGCCTGAACACGGCGATTCTCGAGGCCGTGAATCGCGAGGGCCTGGTCTTCGTTTCCCACACGCGCCTGCGTGGTCGCCTGACGCTGCGCGTCGCGATCGGCAGCGTGCGCACGGAGGCACGCCACGTCGCCCTCGCCTGGGAACGCATCCGCGAGCACGCGCGCCGGCGCGACGAGGCCTGAACGCCCGGCCGCCCGCCGCGCCCCGGTCCCGCGTCGGTGGCGGCCCCGCTGCCGTCCTTCCCCGCGCGCGTCTTCCGCGGGCGCGTCTTCCCCGCCGTTCTTCCGCGGGCGCGTCTTCCCCGGCGTTCTTCGGCGGGCGCGCGGTTTCGGCGGGATGGGGCGCGTTCGTTGCCTAACGGTCATGACCGGACCCTTATCCAGTGCCGGTGCCGACCGAGCGGCGGTTTGAGATGGATTCCGAGGGCCAGCCCCACGTGACGTTCCCGGGGTGAGCGTTGCGCAGCGATCCGCGGCCGGCGAGGCAGCTCCGACCGGACAGCGTTCCCCGGGTGAGCGTTGCGCAGGGGTCCGCGACCGGCGAGGCAGCTCCCGCCGGACAGCGTTCCCGGGGTGAGCGTTGCGCAGCGATCCGCGGGCCCGGTCGGGCCGCAGAGGTCCACGCCGGGTGGCCTGGCCGCCAAGGTCGACGCCGGGCGGCACAGCCTGCCGGGGCGAGCGACCGGCGCGGCGGCCCGGCGCGGGACGAGCCGTGGTCCGTGTTCGCGGAGCAGGCGGTGCCGTCGCGAGATTCGACACGATGGGGGCAGACGGCTCGCGCGTGCGAATCCCGCCGCCATGAGATGCCATGCCAGCGGATATCGAGGGATCCAGGTGGCGGCGCGCGCGCCACGTGCGCTAGACTGCGCTCTCTGACGCGGGGAGCCGGCGGGGCGGGCCCGACCGGATCGCGAGGGCGAGGAGCGCAGCGAGCCATGGTCATTGCGACCGTCACCGACCGCCGCATGCTCATCGACGGTGAGTGGGTCGAGTCGTCCGGGGGCGGGTGGATCGAGGTCCGCAACCCGGCCACGGGCGGCCTCGTCGGACGCGTGCCGTCCGGCACCACCGGCGACGTCGACCGCGCCGTGGCGGCCGCACGTCGCGCCTTTCGCGACGAGCGGTGGCGCGGGATGTACGGGCCGGAGCGCGTCGCGGTACTGAACCGCCTGGCCGATCTGATCGACGCGCACCTGGACGAACTGGCAGGCGTCGAGACGGCGCAGACCGGCACGGCGATCAAGCTCCGCCACGATTCCGACATCCCATTCGCGGCCGACAACCTGCGCTTCTTCGCCGGGGCCATCCGCCATCTCGAGGGAAAGGCCGCGGCCGAGTACAGCGGCAGCCACACGAGCATGATCCGGCGCGAGCCGCTCGGGGTCGTGGGGCAGATCGCCCCCTGGAACTACCCGCTCATGATGGCCGCCTGGAAGATCGGTCCCGCGCTGGCGGCGGGCAACAGCGTCGTGCTGAAGCCGGCGACTGCGACGCCCCTGACGACGCTGATGCTCGGCGAGCTCGCGGCCGAGGCCGGCCTGCCTGCCGGCGTGCTCAACATCGTGACGGGCCGGGGCGACGTCGTCGGGAACGCCATCGTCGCGCACCCCGACGTCGACATGGTGTCGCTCACCGGGGACACCGAGACCGGGCGGAAGATTCAGGCGACGGCGGCGCCGACGCTCAAGCGCCTCCACCTCGAGCTTGGCGGCAAGGCACCGTTCATCGTCTTCGACGACGCCGACCTCGAGGCCGCGGCCCGCGGCGCCGTGGTCGGAGGCCTGGTCAACGCCGGGCAGGACTGCACGGCCGCGACGCGCGTCTACGTCCAGCGCGCCGTCTACGAGCGGTTCGTGGATCTCCTCGCGTCGCACATGCGCGCGACGCGGGTGGGGGACCCGACCGATCCGTCGACGGACATGGGCAGCCTGATCAGCCAGCAGCAGGTCGCGCGGGTCGATGGGTTCGTCCAGCGAGCGAAGCAGGCGGGCGCGCGAGTCATCGTCGGCGGCGACCGGGCCGAGGTGCCGGGGCTGTCAGGCGCCTTCTACCGGCCGACCCTCATCGACAACGTGGCCCAGGATTCCGAGATCGTCCAGCAGGAGATCTTCGGGCCGGTCGTGGTCCTGCTGCCCTTCGACGCCGAGGACGAGGTCCTCGCGATGGCGAACGACGTCCGGTACGGCCTGGCGAGCTCGGTCTGGACGCGCGACGTGTTCCGCGCCATGCGCGCGGCGAAGGCGCTGCACTTCGGCGAGGTCTGGGTGAACGACCACCTGCCGCTGGCGAGCGAGATGCCGCACGGCGGCGTGAAGCAGTCGGGTCACGGCAGCGACCTGTCGGCGTACGCGTTCGAGGAGTACACGCAGGTCAAGCACGTCATGGTCGAGCTGACCGGCGAGCCCGAGAAGGGCTGGCACTACACGGTCTGGGGCGACCAGAAGGCGTAGGGGGCGACCGGAAGGCGCAGTGGGCGGCGGTCCGAGGGACGCCCGGCCGGGATCAGCGGGCTGCGGCGCTCCGCAGGGCCACCGGCGCCGCGGCCTCACGCGCCGGCTGCACGCCGGGACAGTCGCCGCGCAGGTCGATCCGGCCCTCGCGCTGATCGGCGGGCATCCAGGTCATGCGGACGAGCCCGCAGATGCCGCACACGCCGATCACGAACGAGCCCCGGCCCTGCTCCGTCGCCGCAAACGTCCACTCGTGTCGCACGTCCGACTGCCTCTGCTCCCTCCGTGACGCGTCGATCCTACGCGCGGCATTGCGTCGCGGTACCAGCCGAAAGTCCGCCCCGGCCGCGTACCAGTCGCCGGCCGGGCCCGCCGCTGCCGGGTGGTTCGCGGGCGGCGATCGGGCGGTTCGTGGGCTGCGTCCGGGCCTCGGTGGGCCGCTGCCGGGCGCCGCTGGGGCTGCGTCCGGGCCGAGGACGCGCCGGTTGGGCATAATCAGGAGGAGCGCGCACGCGCTCGGTCCAGGCAGACCCGGGAACCGGCACGCGACGCCGGCGATCGGGGACCCGCACGCGATCGAGGGCTGGTGAGAGCAGGCGCAGACGCTCGAGGAGGAGTCGTGACCGTCGGCCATCGTGCCGGTCGCCGGGCCGGGGCGCTGGCGCGTGCCACGATCTCGCTCGGTACCGCGCTCTCCGTGCTCGGCGTCGCGATCGTCGCGCTCCTCGATCCACCCTACATCCACGCCGTGCTCGATGCGGCGGGCAGCGCGCGGATCCTCGGGCTCGACCAGCAGGCGACGTACGCGGTCTCCGACCGGACGATCCACGAACTGGTCTTCGGCCCGGCCACGTTCGCGTTCCGGGTGCCGGCCGGCGGCCCGCGCTTCTACGACGCGGCCGAGGCGTCGCACCTGCACGACGCGTCGAACCTGCTGCACGCGTTCCTGGTCGTGGCGGGCCTGGGTGTGCTCGCGCTGGTCGTCGGGCTCGTGCGCTACCGTCGCGACGAGGGTGCCTGGCAGGCCGTGCGGGGCGGCGCCCTCTGGTTCGCGGTGGCGTTCGCCGTCGTCGGCCTCTTCTTCGCGGTGGCGTTCAACACGGCCTT
>JAJYGK010000092.1 GCA_021790715.1 Chloroflexota bacterium | reverse complement strand
GGCGATCGACGGGGCACGCGCGGCGATGGGCCCCGTGGCCCCGGAGGTCCGCATCGCCGGCGCCTGGCACCTCGAGCCCGCCTTCGTCGGTGCGCTCGCCGACCGCATCCGCGAGGCGCTCGACCGGTTCCCGGCGGAGGAGCGGGAGCGCGTGCCCGTCCTGCTCACCGCGCACAGCCTGCCCCGCCGGGTCGCCGAGCAGGAACCGGAGTACCTGCACCAGCTCGACGAGACGGCCACGGCGATCGCCCACGCGGCCGGCCTCGCGCGCGAGCGCTGGCACTTCTGCTGGCAGAGCGCCGGCCACGAACCCGGCGAGTGGATGACGCCCGACTTCGCCGACCTGGTGCCGCGGCTGCGCGACGAGGGGCACCGCGCCGTGCTCGTCGCCCCGATCCAGTTCCTCGCCGACCACCTGGAGACGCTCTACGACGTCGCGATCGGGGCGCGCGAACAGGCGGAGGCGGCGGGGATGGCCTTCGAGCAGGTCCGTGCCCTGAACGCCGATCCGGGCCTGATCGAGGCGCTGGCGGCGGTCGTCGGTCGCGTCGAGGCGGACGCCTGGGGGCGACCGGTCGGGGCGCCGTAGGCGGCATCGTGGGGGGCAGAGCCGCGCCTGCGTGTGCGGGACCCGGGCTCGCGCCCGGGACCGGCCCGCGTGTGCGGGACCCGGCGCCCGCGCGGCTCCCTCGAACGACGCAGCCCCACCTACACCGACGGACCGGGTCTTCGGGCCGAGTGGCCCTGCCGTGCCCGCCCGCGACCGGGCACCCTTGCACGTCATGATCCACCTGTCATGGCCCCGGGCCCTGCGTCCCGTGGCTCGCGCCATGCGCTGGCACCGCCGCCCGCCCACGGTCGTGACCGTGCTCGACATCCGACCGAACCAGCGCGCGCGGCGCTACGAGATCGTGCTGGGCCCCCGTCGCGGCTGAGGCGCCGCCTCGTCCCGCCGTCGCAGCTCGGCTGCGAGCTCCGCGGCAAGCAGTTCCATCGACTCGAACACGCGGTCGGCATCCCGGAGCGCCTCCGCGGGGTACGTGCCCGCCGGGGTCCACACGCGCATCCCGGCCGCCCTGCCGGCCGCGATCCCGGGCGGCGTGTCCTCCACGACGAGGCACGCACCGGCCGGGACGCCCAGCGAGTCCGCGGCGCGCAGGAAGAGGTCCGGGGCGGGTTTGGGCCGCGGCACGTCGTCGGCGCTGAACGTCCGGCCGGCGAACCGATCCAGGAGCCCGGCCGCGCGCAGCGAGGCCCGGATGCGGCCGCGCGTGCCGTTGGATGCCACGCAGTACCCGATCCCGTGCCGGTCCAGCTCCTCCAGCAGCCCGGGCACGCCCGCCGAGGGCGCGAGCTCGCGCTCGAACACACCGGCGAGGCGCTCCGCGTACGTCGCCTCGAACGTCGCGGGAAGGTGGTGGCCGCGCCCTTCGACGATCTGCCGGATGCGGTCGAGCGTCCCGCCGGTGAAATCCCGGTGCGCGTCCGCGGGCGTGGTCGGGACCCCCAGCTCGCTCAGCACCCGTGCGACGGTGGCCGATGAGAGGCGTTCGCTGTCGACGAGCACGCCGTCGTTGTCGAAGATCACGAGACCCAGCGGGGCCGGCAGGTGGCGGGAACCGTGCACGCGCCCATCGTGCCACGCGGCGCGGTAGGCTCGCCGCGTGGCGACGAGGCTGAGCGCGGGCATCCTCCTCTATCGGCGGCAGCAGGGGCGGCTCGAGGTGCTGCTCGCGCACCCCGGCGGACCGTTCCACCGGTCGCGCGGCCGCGCGCACTGGTCGATCCCCAAGGGCGAACCGGCGGCCGGCGAGGACCTGGAGGTCGCCGCCCTTCGCGAGTACGAGGAGGAGACCGGCGCCGCGGTGCCGTCCGGCCCGAGGATCGCGCTCGGATCCGTCCGCCAGAAGGGCGGCAAGGTCGTGAGCGCGTGGGCCGTCGAGGGGGACCTGGACGTCGAGACCGCGCGGAGCAACCGGTTCGAGGTCGAGTGGCCGCCGGGGTCCGGCCGCCGCCAGTCGTTCCCCGAGGTCGACCGGGTCGCGTGGTTCGAGCTCGCCGAGGCGCACGCCCGGATCACGGAGGCGCAGCGGCAGCTGCTGGACCGGCTCGAGGAGGCCCTCGCCGGTTCCTGACGGCCGTCAGTGGACGGTCGCGCTCGGACGCGGCGTCGCGGCGACGGGCGCGGGCGACGGCGCCGGCGTGATGCCGGTCGGCGAGCCCGTGCCAGGGGACGTGGCGGCCGGTGTCGCGGACGCCGCAGGCCCGGACGGGGCCGGCGCGTGCCCGGCCGAGATGGTGCCGGAGCCGTCCGTCGGGATCGCCGTGGAGGACGGGCTCGCGGTCGCCGTGGGAGAGAGCGCCGGGGCGAGCGCGGACGCCAGCACCCGGGCGTAGGCAACGGCACCGGTCGGTCGCAGGTGGATCAGGTCGTCCCAGAAGTACTCGGGGTGATCGATGCTCGCGTCGTGCCAGTCGACGACGATCACGTTCGGATACTGCTTCGCCGCGGCGGCGAGCATCGCGTTGTCGTGCGACTCCCAGTCGCGCGGCTCCTTCAGGTTGACGAGCGCCACGAGCGACGTCCCCTTCAGCACCCCCATCAGCTGGCTGATCTGGGCGCCGCTGATCCAGCCGTTGTCGCCGAGGGCGACGACGACGACCGGGGGCAGCGTGCCGGCCTTGCGGCGGGCCTCGAGGATCTGGATCCCGGTCTGGAACGAGCGTCCCACCTGGGCGTTCACCTCGATGCCGTGGATCGCCGCGCGCAGCTGCGTCACCGCGCCGAGCATGACCGAGTCGCCGATTGCCAGCACGCGCGGCGGTCGCGCGGCGACGACCGGGGCCGGCGTCGCGGCGGACGTGCCCGGCGTCCCCGTCGCGGCGGGCGACTCGCCCGGCTGGCCGCTCGACGCACCGGCCGTGGCGCCGGCATCCGCCGCCGGCGAGGCTGGCGCCTCCGGCGTGGCACCGGAGTTGCCGGACGTGATCCGGCTGCCGGCCGAGACGGCCGAGACGCCGCTGCCGCTCACCGGGCCGCCCGTGTCGACCGCCGTCACGGAGAGGTACGCCGGCGTCGGCGGCGGCGTGGCCGCCACGACGCGCGCGCCGACGACCACGGCGACGGCCAGGACGGCGGCAGACGAGGCGATCGGCAGGCGGAAGGCGACCAGGCGCTGCCGCCGCGGCGTCGCGCGCCAGCGCGCCCAGGCGCGCCCGAGGGCACCCTGGCGGACCGGCGTCTCCACGAAGCGGTAGGAGAGCTCCGCGGCCACCAGCGTGAGCGCGAAGCGGAGGGCGAGGTCGGGGACGGCGTCGAGGGGGACGTCGATGCCGGGCCGCGTGAACGTGAAGATCGGCCAGTGCCAGAGGTAGATGCCGTACGAGCGCTCGCCGATCCAGCGCAGCGGCTGGCGGTCGAGCACGTGCGTGCCGAGGCGCCCGCGCGGGTGGACGGCCGCCACGATGACGGCCGCGGTGACGAGCGCGAGGAGCACGAAGCCGCCCTGGTACAGGAACGGCTCGTACTCGTCGAGCTGCACGAACGCCACCACGAGCAGCACGAGCCCGGCGACGCCGGCCAGGTCGATCCAGGGCACGGCGCGGACGGCGGCCGCCAGGCGGGCACGCAGCGACGGACCGGGGCGTGCGGCGGACGCCGCCCCGGGCTCCTCGGGCCAGGGCGGCAGCGACCACGCGGGCGACGCGGCCGCCACCGGCCGGCCGGAGGCAACGGGCGCCGGGGCGGGTGCGACCGGCACTCCCGACGCCGCCGCTCCGACCGCCGGCGCATCGGGCGCGGGCAGCGCAGGCCGGGCGCTCCGGCGCGGCGTCCAGGCCAGGGCCAGGGCGGCGCCCACGAGCAGGCCGACCGCGTGCGTGTCGGTGCCGTAGTAGACGCGCGAGGGGTCCGCGTACGGGACGTACAGGAGCGCCATCAGCGTCGCCGAGCCGGCCGCCCCGAGCAGCGTCGCGGCGAGCATCCCGCGTCGGCGCAGCAGCGCCATGCCGGCCGCGAGGGCGAGCGGCCACAGCACGTAGAACTGCTCCTCGACGGCGAGCGACCACAGGTGGAGGAGGGGCGAGGGCCGCCCGATCGTCTCGAAGTACGACTGCTGGCGCAGGATCAGGTACCAGTTCGTGACGTAGCCCAGGGCCGCCAGCGTGTCGCCGCGCAGCCGCGAGAGCTCGTCGGGCGCCAGGACGACGGCGAACGTGAGCGTGGCGGCCAGGAGCAGGAAGAGGGCCGGCAGGAGCCGCCTGGCGCGCCGCAGCCAGAACGCGCGCAGGCGGATGTGCCCCAGCCGCTCGCGCTCGGCGAGCAGCAGCGTCGTGATCAGGAAGCCGCTGATGACGAAGAAGACGTCGACGCCGAGGAACCCCCCGGGGAGCCAGCCCAGGTCGGCGTGATAGAGCATCACCGCCAGCACGGCCACCGCGCGCAGCCCGTCCAGGCCCGGCAGCCGGCCGTGATCGCCGGTCGCGGGCACGGCACGGAGGTCCTCCGGCGCCGCCGCAGGGGCGGATGCGTGCGCGTCGGCCGAGCCGGGAACCGTTCCCGCCACCCCCGTTCCCGTCATCCCGCCCCGTGCTCCCTGCGCGCCACGCCGCTGCCTATGATGCGCGCCCGACCCCGACTCCGCATCGTCCGGACGTACGGTTCGGCCGACCCGATCGGGTTGCCGCGGCGGCAGATCCGGGCTTCGCCCGACCGTGGGCGGGCCATGCGCGCCGGCCGCCGGACCGGGCGACGGGGCTACGATGCAGCCGCCCGACCGACGTCGCAGACGGCGGCGCGGCGTCATCGTCCGGAGGTCCCGTGCGCGAGCTCTATCCCCCGATCGAACCCTTCCGCACCGGCCGCCTGCGGGTGTCGCCGCTGCACGAGCTGTACTGGGAGGAGTCGGGTCGCCCGGACGGGACGCCCGTCGTGTTCGTGCACGGCGGCCCGGGGGGCGGGACGGGCCCGGACGATCGCCGCTATTTCGACCCCGCGGCCTACCGGATCGTCCTGTTCGACCAGCGCGGCGCCGGCAGGAGCACGCCGCACGCCAGTCTCGAGGAGAACACGACGTGGGACCTCGTGGCCGACATGGAGCGGCTGCGGGAGCACCTGGAGATCGACCGGTGGGTCGTCTTCGGGGGCTCGTGGGGGAGCACGCTCTCGCTCGCGTACGCCGAACGCCACCCGGCGCGCGTCCGTGGGCTCGTGCTGCGCGGGATCTTCATGCTCCGGCCCCACGAGATCCGCTGGTTCTACCAGGAGGGCGCCAGCTTCCTGTTCCCCGACGCGTGGGAGGACTACCTCGCCCCCATCCCGCCCGGAGAGCGCGGCGACCTCGTCGCCGCCTACCACCGCCGGCTCACCGGCAACGACCCCGCGGTGCTGGCGGAGGCCGCCCGCGCCTGGAGCACGTGGGAGGCGCGGACGAGCAAGCTGCGGGAGGACCCGAAGCTGGTGGAGCGCTACGCGAACGACCGGACCGCGGATGCCTTTGCCCGCATCGAGTGCCACTACATGGTCAATGGCGGCTTCTTCGCGTCGCCCGACGAGCTGCTCGACGGCGTCGACCGGATACGGCACATCCCGGCGCGCATCGTGCAGGGCCGCTACGACGTGGTCTGTCCCATCACGACGGCGTGGGACCTGCACCGCCGGTGGCCCGAGGCGGGTTTCGAGGTGGTGCCCGACGCCGGCCACTCCGCCACCGAGGTCCCCACGATCGACCGGCTGGTCACGGCCGCGGACGAGTTCCGTGCCGCGCGCTGACGGCACCGCGGCTCCGCCGCCCGCGTCCGCGGTGTCGCTCACCGCGGGCCGGCACCCGCAGGGTCTGCGCCGGAAGGCGGTCGCGACGTAGAGCAGGCGCGCCGGTGTCCGCCCGTTCACGGACGTGATCCGGCACAACCGGAACGGGGCGGGCTACGAGCCCGACGGGCACGCGATCTCGTACCCGAGCGGGATCTGCACCGGGAGCGGGAGACCGAGCCGCTGGGCGAGCGTGATGCGGGCGGTCGCGAAGGCCTGCACGAGGCGCGCGGTGAGGCCCGTGGCCGTCTGCCCGCCCTGCTCGTCGAGCGCCAGGTCGCGCTCCGCGGCGCGCAGGACGAGCTCGGCAAGCCGGGTGGCAGGGGCGACCGAGGATGGGCTGGGCGAGATGCCGGACAGCAGCGTCTCCACCTCCGTCGCCGGCTGGCCGAGGGACCCGCTCGCCGGCGTCGACCAGTGCTCCACGCTGGCGAACAGCCGGTCGGCCCGCGTGAGCTCGCCCGGGACCGCGCTCACCCCGGCGATGACCGTCCGGGAGGCTCGGCCGTCCACTGCCTGCAGGGCCACGATCGCCGTGGCCAGGGTGTTCGTCAGGCGGCACATCGTGGCCGTGTACTGGGCCGTCGTGGCCACGGGAGACGGCGCCGGCGCGAAGGAGGGGAGGTCCCCGCCGTACGCCGCTTCGGCCTGTCCCTGCACGCTGCCTCCCGCGCATCCGGCGACGACGACCGCGAGCATGACCATGCAGGCCAGCGGCCATGCCACCCGCTTCACGCCAGCCCTCCTCGCAGCCGGTTGCCGAGCCGATCCACTCCGTCGGTGCGCGCTCGACGCTACGTCCCGCTCCGTCGCGGGCGGCTTACAACCCGCCGGCCGGCGATGCGCGGGCGTGTGCCCGGTTCAGTTCCGGTGTCGCGGCGGGTCGGACCCCTTCACCGGCGGTCGGGCCGGCCCGGTCTGCTCGTCGCGCCGTGGCGGGCGCGATGCCTGGCCGCGCGTCACCTCAGGATCGCGGCGATCCCACGGTCGAGGGCGGGTGCGAGGGATCGTGCGAACGTCGCGGTCAGGTGGTGGGTGTCGCGATACACGATCATGCCGTTCACGACGGCCGGACAGGGGT
>JAJYGK010000206.1 GCA_021790715.1 Chloroflexota bacterium | reverse complement strand
CGGCAGCCAGCCGGGCGTCCTGCGACGCGTGCTCGACGGCGACGAGGCCGGCACGCGGATCGCCC
This sequence comes from Chloroflexota bacterium, assembly GCA_021790715.1. Classification (GTDB taxonomy): domain Bacteria; phylum Chloroflexota; class Limnocylindria; order Limnocylindrales; family CSP1-4; genus JAJYNJ01. Next base: position 6,858 of record JAJYGK010000206.1, on the reverse strand, counting down.
CCGCTCCGGCGGCGCGTCGCGAGGGCGCGGCATGAGGAGCACGACATGTCGGTGCTGAGCCCGGCGGCGAAGCGCGTCCGCCAGCAGCTGATCGTCGAGCTCGTCGGGCAGCACGCGGTGCACAGCCAGGAGGAGCTCGTCGAGCTCCTCGCCTCGCACGGCTTCGTTGTCACGCAGGCCACCGTCTCGCGCGACATCACCGAGCTCGGCCTGGTCAAGGCGCCGCGGCCGTCCGGCCACGTCTACGTGGCCCCGGCGGCGCTGGGCCGCGACCTGGCCGCCGGCGACGCCCGCCTCGAGCGGCTCGTCTCCTCGACGGCCCTCACGATCGGGCGCAGCGGCCTGACGCTCGTCCTGCGCGGTCCGACCGGCAGCGCGCAGGGGCTCGCCCAGGCGATCGACGAGTCGAGCCTGCGCGAGCAGGAGGGCACGCTCGCCGGTGACGACACGGTCCTCGTGCTGTTCGCCGACGAGGAGCGGCTCGAGCGCTGGCGCACCCGCTTCCGTCGCCTGCAGGGCCTCCCGCCGGAACCGACCGGCTAGGGGTCCTGCATCCCTCCGGCCCTCCCTTCCGGGCGCGGCGCGCCCGGCATCCGGACGCGCATTCCGCGTCCCACCTCGAAGGAGCACTCATGCGCAAGGTCATCCTCGCCTACTCCGGCGGCCTGGACACGTCGGTCGCCGTCGCCTGGCTGCGCGAGACGATGGACGCCGAGGTCGTCACCCTCACCGTCGACGTGGGCGGCGGATCACTGCGGGAGGGCGTCGAGCGGCGCGCGATCAGCGCCGGCGCGACCCGTGCGTACGTGCTGGACGCACGCGAGCGCTTCGTGCAGGACTACTGCTTCCCGTCGCTCCAGGCGAACGCGCTGTACCAGGGCGTCTACCCGCTGGCCACGGCCCTCGCCCGGCCCCTCATCGCGCAGCTGCTCGTGGAGGTCGCGCAGCGCGAGGGGGCGGACGCGGTCGCGCACGGCTGCACGGGCAAGGGGAACGACCAGGTCCGCTTCGACGTCGCCGTCCACGCGCTCGATCCATCCCTCGAGGTCATCGCCCCGATGCGGATCGGGATGGGCCTCTCGCGGGAGCAGGAGATCGAGTACGCGATGGCGCGCGGGATCGAGGTCCCGATCACGAAGGCATCGCCCTACTCGATCGACCAGAACATCTGGGGCCGCTCGATCGAGACGGGCGTCCTGGAGGACCCGTGGACCGCGCCGCCGGCCGACGTGTACCAGTGGACGGTCGCGCCGGGCGCTGCGCCGGCCACGCCGGCCGAGGTGACGATCGGGTTCGAGGCCGGCATCCCGGTGAGCCTCGACGGCGTCCGGCTGCCGGCCGTCGAGTTGGTCGACCGCCTCACCGCGCTGGCCGGGGCGAACGGGGTCGGCCGCATCGACCACGTCGAGGACCGGCTCGTCGGGATCAAGAGCCGCGAGATCTACGAGGCGCCCGCCGCGGTGACGCTCGCGACGGCGCACCGCGCGCTCGAGGGCCTGACGCTCACCAAGGAGCAGCTGCGCTTCAACCGGCTCGTCAGCGACGAGCTCGCGCAGGCGACGTACGACGGCCTGTGGTTCAACGCGTTGCACCGCGACCTGCGCGACTACGTGGCTTCGTCGCAGCGCGTCGTGAGCGGCGAGGTCCGCGTCCGGCTCGACCACGGCGCGTTGGCCGTCGTCGGGCGGCGCAGCGAGCTGTCGCTCTACGATCGGGCGCTGGCGACGTACGACGCCGACGACGCGTACGACCACGCGGCGGCCGTCGGCTTCATCCGGATCTTCGGCCTGCCGCTGCGCACCGAGGCGGCGCGGCAGGGCAGCGCCTGGGCGTGGACGAAGCCGCTCATCGACGGCCTGCCGACGTCCGTGACGAGCGCCGGCGAGGGCGGCGTGTCCGAGAACACGGGCACGGCTTCCGCCGCCTCCCCCAGGGGGTGAGCCGGGAGGGGGCCGGCGACGGCGTCTCGCCGGCGATCCACGAGCCCAGCCCGCCTCGCGCGGCCGGGCTCGCCGGGGCGGTGCCGGCGCGTCCGGACCGGCGCCGGGATCGGCCGCGGCGCGATGTGGCGCGGCGCGCCATCATGGGCGCTCCATGATCCGTCGCGCCCGTCCGACCGACGCTCCGGCCATCCACGCGCTGGTCCACCGGTACTCCGGCAGGGACCTCATGCTGCCGCGGCCGCTGACCGACATCTACGAGCGCATCCGCGACTTCTGGGTGGCGGTGGATCACGGACAGGTGGTGGGCTGCGCCGCGCTCCGCATCTGGTGGTACGACCTGGCCGAGGTGCGATCACTCGCCGTCGCCCCGGAGGCCGAGGGCCACGGCTACGGGGCCCGCCTGGTCGACGCGGTGGCGGCGGAGGCGAAGCGCTACGGCGTGAAGAACCTCTTCGCGCTGACGCGCATCCCGGACTGGTTCGAGCGGCGCGGCTTCCAGGTCACCGACCGCGCCGTGCTGTACCACAAGGTGTGGGGCGACTGCGCGAGCTGTGCGAAGCGCAACGCGTGCGACGAGGTGGCGGTGTTCCGGCCGCTGGTCCCCGGGGCGGCGGAGCGCCTGCTCGACCCGGACCGGCAGATGGCCCATCCCGTGGCGCACGTCGTCCCCCCGCGGCCGCCGGGCACACCCGAGCGACCGGGACGGACGGAGGCGGTCGATCGCGCGGGCCGATCGCTGCCGGTCTTCATCCACGAGGACGCGTAGCCGCCTGAGGCCGCCCGAACCGGCGCTCCCTCGACGTGGGCCACGCGCTGCGAGGTCCACGCGTCGTCGCGCGCCGCCGCGAGGACGCGAGGGCGGCCGGCTGCCTGCGCCTCGGGCCGTCGGCCGCCTACGCCTCGGGCCGTCGGTCGCCGAGGCGTTCCCGTGCCGCCGCGAGCGCCTCGTGGACGCGTTCCGGCGCGGTCCCGCCCGTCACGCGGGGCCGCGCCACGGCCGCCTCGAGCGTGGCCGCCAGCCGCAGGTCCTCGCCCAGCCCGTCCGGGACGGCGACGGCGAGCCGCGCGGCCTCCGGCCCATCCTCGAACGCGAGTGCGGCCTGGAACGCGGGGTCGTCCAGCTGATCCAGGCGGCGGCCGCGTCGCTCGGCCTCCGCCACGAGGCGCCCGGCGACGTGGTGCGCAACGCGGAACGGGAGGCCGCGCTCGACCAGCAGATCGGCCACGGACGTGGCGGTCACGAACCCCTCGAGCGCGGCGGACCGCATGCGGTCCGGCCGGAACGCGAGGCCGGCCAGGACCGCGGCCATCACGCGCAGGGAGGAGGAGAGGACGGCCGCGGCATCGAAGAGCGGCGGCTTGTCCTCCTGCAGGTCCCGCTGGTACGCGAGCGGCAGGCCCTTGAGCACGCCGAGCATCGTCGCCAGGTCGCCGGACACCTTCGCCGCGCGCCCCCGGATCAGCTCGCACGGATCCGGGTTCTTCTTGTTGGGCATCATCGACGATCCGGTCGCGTGCGCGTCGGACAGCGCCACCCAGCCGAATGCCGGGTTCGACCACCAGACGAGCTCCTCGGACAGGCGCGAGAGATGCACCATCGCCAGCGCCGCCGCCGCGAGGAACTCCACGGCGAAGTCGCGGTCGCTGACGGCGTCGAGGGAGTTGGCCGTGACGCCGGCGAACCCGAGATCCGCCGCAGTCGCCTCCCGGTCGAGGGCGAAGCCGGCCCCCGCGAGCGCGCCCGCCCCGAGCGGCGACCGGTCGGCCCGCCGGGCGCAGTCGGCCAGCCGTCCACGGTCGCGCTCCAGCATCTCCACGTAGGCGAGCAGGTGGTGGCCCAGGAGCACGGGCTGCGCCGGCTGCACGTGGGTCATGCCCGGCATGATCGCGTCGCCGTCCCGCTCCGCCCGCTCGACCAGCACGCGCTCCAGGTCGAGCAGGTCCCCGTCGAGCTCCCGGACGGTGCGCCGCAGCCAGAGCCGCAGGTCCAGCGCGACCTGGTCGTTGCGGGATCGACCGGTGTGGAGCTTCCCCGCCAGCGGCCCGAGGCGCGCGGTGAGAGCGGCCTCCAGGTTGAGGTGGACGTCCTCGAGCGCGGGATCCCAGTCCAGCGTCCCCCGCTCGACCTCGTCGCGGAGCGCCCGGAGGCCCTCGACGAGCGCGGCCGACTCGTCGGCGGTCACCAGCCCGGCCCGCGCCAGCCCGCGCACGTGTGCGATCGAGCCGTCCAGGTCGTCCAGCGCCAGCAGCCGGTCGACCTCGACCGAACGGGTGGCCTCCGCGACGAGCGCGTCGGTCTCGCCGCTGAAGCGACCGCCCCACATCCGCATCGCATCTCCTCCTCGCGGAGAGTCTATGCGAGGCGGCGCGGACGAGGGATCGGGGGTCGACGGTCCGGCGATCAGCGCGGCGCGCCCAGTCGCACCTCGCCGCGTGCGGGGAAGTAGCGCCACGCGACGAAGACCGCCGCGAGCGCCGCGACGGCGGCGATCGCGAAGACCGGCGCGTGCCCGTACGCGCCGAAGAGGAAGCCGCCGCCCAGGTTGCTGACGATCGAGGCGATCCCCGAGGCGCTCATCCCGTACAGCGCCTGCCCGCTGGCCTGGAGCCGGGCCGGCAGCATCGCGCCGACCGTGAGCACGATCCCGACCGTGAGGGCGCCGTACCCGAAGCCGGTCAGGACGCGGCTCGCGACGATGAGGAGTGGGTCGGCGAGGACGATCCACGCGACGAAGGCGACGGCGTACAGCAGGCACCCGGCCGCGAAGAGGCCGCGCAGCCCGAGGCGCGGCACGAGCCGGGATGCGGCGAACATGGCAGGGACCTCGAAGACGGCCGAGACCGTCGACGACAGGGCGATGACCGACGGCGGGCTGCCGAGCCCCATGAGCCTGAGCGGCAGGAACGTGAAGCTGGCCAGCACCCCGAGGTGCACCAGCACGATGGCGGCCATCACGCCGACCAGCCGCGGGGCGACGGACAGCGCGACGGCGATGGATCCGCCGGCCGTGCGCCATCGCGGCTCCGTGCCGGTGCGCGCGGCGCCGCGCGCGGACGGGTCGCCGCCCCGTACGTGCGGGTCAGGTCCGCCCCCGACCCATTCGCCCCCGGCCGGGTCAGTTCCACGCGGCACCGGCTCGTCCGCGACCGGCTCGTCCCCGACCGGGCCAGCCGTTCCGGGCCGGGCGGGCGCGTAGTCGGCCAGCCGGGCGCGTGGCGCGTCCGCGGTCGACAGCGCGACCACCGCAACCAGCACGGCGGAGGCCGCCGCGAGCGCGTAGGAGAGCCCATACCCCACCACGTCGTACACCGCGCCGGCCGCCAGTGCCGCGATCGCGAACGACGCGCTCTCGAGGAGCCGGAACCGGCCGTACCGGTCCGCCCGGTCGGCGAGCGCGTTGACGGTGATCGCATCGGTCAGCATGCCGGCGCCCGACTGCATGACGTAGTAGGCGACGCAGGCCGCGGCCACGAGCGGCAGCGCGAGCGGCACGCCGAACGCGAGTGCCGCGGCGGCCGATCCGAGGGCCGCGATCTGCAGCGCCCGCCGCCGGCCGAGGACGACGTCGCCGAGGTGGCCCCACAGCGGCAGGCCGACGACGTACCCCACGGCGGTGAGGGCCATCACGATGCCGATCTGCGGGGCCGAGAAGCCGCGCTCCGACAGCACCACGGGAACGAAGGGGAACAGGACGCCGATCAGTACGCCGACGGTCAGGTAGAGGCCGCGGAGGGCACGCACGAGACGCCATGGTAGGCGCGGCGCGGTCGGCCGATCGGGTCGATCGGGCCACCGGGCCCGGCGGACGTGGCCCGTGCGCGTGGCATACTCGGTCGGCCATGCGACTCGAGCTGACGCGACGGGGGGATTACGCCGTACGCGCGGCCGTCGCGCTCGCGGCGAACGGGACGGGGCTGCTCAGCACGCGCCGGATCGCGGCGGAGATGCAGATCCCGCCCCGGTTCCTGCCCCAGGTCATGGGGGACCTCGTGCGCGCCGACCTGGTCGTCGGCCAGACCGGCCGCTCCGGCGGGTACCGGCTCGCGCGCCCCGCCGTCGAGATCTCGCTCCTCGACGTCATGCGGGCGACGGAGCGCGAACCACTGGAGCGGACGTGCATCCTGCGCGGCGGTCCCTGCGAGCCCGAGGGCCGCTGCGACGTGCACGACGTGTTCAGCCAGGCTCGCGATGCGCTCCTGCGATCGCTGGCCGCCGCCGACCTGGCGCAGGTCGCCGAATCGCGGCTCCGGCGGCTGGCGGCCGCGACGGCGGGATCCGGCGAGACGGCACCGACCGGGACCTGATCGCCCGGCGGACCGGGACGTCAGGCCGTCGCCGACGACCTCCGCACCGCCACGATGCTCACGATCCAGCCCAGGATGATGCTCGTGCCGGCCGTCGTGCACCAGATGCAGACGGCGTGGATCACGAACAGCTCGAGGTAGACGAGCGCGGCGATGACGAACACCCCGATCAGGCCGAGCGTGTACGGGACGTACAGGAGGCGACGGTCTCCCGTGCGCCACCAGGCGAGCACCGACCCGAGGACGACGAGGACCATCGCCAGGCCGTAGAGCGCCACCGGGATGCCCAGGAACAGGCTGTAGCGGCTCGCCTCCACCTGGTCGCATCCCTGCACCACGAAGCAGACGGCCTGGGTGTTGGTCAGCTTCACGATCGCCAGGTACGTCAGTGCCGCGATCGCGATCAGCGCGAACAGCGTCATCAGGGCCGCGAGGCGAGCGCGGTCGCTGGACAGCCATCGGCCGAGCGGCGAGGGACGTCCCGTTCCCCCACCGGCCCCGCCACCCGGCGCGACCGACTCGAGCGGCCCGGTGGAGGCTGCCGCGCCTCCGACGGCCGCCGCGCGGACGCCGCGCGCCGAGGGCGGACGCGGGCCGGCGCCGCTCGCCC
>JAJYGK010000124.1 GCA_021790715.1 Chloroflexota bacterium | reverse complement strand
ATCTCGCCCACGGCTGGCACTCGCGCGCAACCGCCGCCGGGGCCTGCTCCGCGCACGCGATACGCGCCGGGTGCTATCCCTCCCGATGGAGGTGGCCCACGAACGTCTTCGCGCGCAACTGGTGGGCGCTCGCCCTTCGCGGCGTCCTCGGAATCGTCTTCGGGATCATGGCCCTCATCTGGCCCGGCCTGACGCTGGTCGTCCTCGTCACGCTCTTCGGCATCTACGCGATCGCCGACGGCGCCGCCGCGATCCTCTCGGTCGTGTCGCAGCGGGAGCGCGGCCGCTGGTGGGCGGTGCTCCTGGAGGGTGCCCTGGGGATCGCCGCCGGCGTGATCGCGCTGGTGTTGCCAGGCGTGACGGCCGTCGCGCTGGTGTTCCTCATCGGTGCCTGGGCGATCCTCACCGGGATCATGGAGATCCTGGCCGCCCTCCGCCTGCGGCGCGAGATGGAGGACGAGTGGCTGCTCGGGCTGGCAGGGATCCTGTCGGTCGCCTTCGGGGTCGTGCTCGTCGTCTTCCCCGGCGCCGGCGCGCTGGCCCTCGTCTCGCTGATCGGCATCTACGCGATCGTCTTCGGGATCGCGATGCTTTTCCTCGGGATCCGCATGCGCACCGCGCGGCCGCCGGTCGGTCCAGGGCTGCGCATCATCGACCTCGCGCGTCAGCGCGGGTGGCGGTAGCGCCAGGGACGGCGACGCCGCCCGATCAGTGGTCCCCCTGCCGGCACGACGCTGATCGACCCATCCTCCTCGAGCACCGCGAGACGGACGTCCTCCACGCGCTCCACCCCGTGCTCGCGGAGTGCGGCGGCCAGGTCCGTGTCGTCGAGGCCCTCGCGCTCCACCGCGGGGGCGATCCACTGCCCGTCGCGGGCCAGCACTGTCGGTGCGGACTCGAGCAGGCGACGCACGAACGGCACGCGCTCGCGCGTCCAGGAGACCCCGAGGTTCAGCACGAACATCGTCGTGATGATGATGACCGCGCCCGGGATCGAGCTGTCGGGGCCCGTGATCGCCGGCTGCAGCGCGTTCGCGGCGAGCAGCACGAGTGCCAGGTCGAACAGGGTGAACTGCCCGATCTCGCGCTTGCCGAACACGCGCAGCGCGACCACGAAGGCGACGTACACGATGACGGTCCGCGCCACGAGCTCGAGCGGCGGGACGCCCAGATGCCACATGCCTGCCCCGATCAGTGCGGAAGCCGGGTGAGTGCGCGCATTCTCACACGTGCGGCCGCCGCGTCGTCGCGGGGGGTGTGCCGGGAGCCGGCGCCGGCACGCGCGCACGCGGCGCCGCGCCGCAGTGCGCATCGACGGGCGGGATCGGGCCGAGGGGGCTGGCGCGCCCGGCGGGACTCGAACCCACGGCCTTCTGCTCCGGAGGCAGACGCTCTATCCACTGAGCTACGGGCGCACGTGTGCATCCTACAGGATGGCCGGGTGGCTGCCGTGGGAGGCGGGACCGGGCACGCGAAAGGCCCCTCCGAAGAGGGGCCTCCCGACACTGTCCCGGTGAAGTCCCCGATCACCTCACGGCGACACGGAGCTTCTGCCACGCTGCAAGGGCATCTATCACGCCGGCTGCACCGGCTACCCTAACCCGACCTTCCCATGACCCTGCTGCTGGGGCAGTTGCTGACGAGCAGCGAAGCAGAGTGTACGCGGAGGCCGCCGGGGGCCTCAAGGGATACACATAGCAGGCTGGTGAATATTCCGTAATCTTCCGGCCGCAGAGCGCTGCAGCCGCATTGCGGCGGCCGACCACCCTGCCCACCGCGAAGGCGGGCGCCTGTGGCCGCCCTCGCGGGAACCGGCCGGCGGTCCGGGGGGGGTGGGCGCGACCCGGGTTCCGGTCAGGCCCCCTGTGCGTCGTCGACCTGTGCGTCGTCGACGGCGACCCGCGTCATCTTCACGTCCTGTGTCGGCCGGTCGCCGGGGCCGGTCCGCACCCGCCCGATCTGGTCCACGACCCCGGTGCCCTCGGTGACGCGTCCGAAGATCGTGTAGTTCTTCGGGAGGCGGCCGCGGAGGTCGGTCAGGCAGACGAACCACTGCGATCCGTTCGTGTTCGGGCCGGCGTTCGCCATCGCGACGGCGTACTGCGCGTAGTCGAGGTCCCGGCCGGGAAGCTCGTCGGCGAAGGTGTACCCGGGTCCACCGCGCCCGGTGCCGGTCGGGTCGCCGCCCTGGATCACGAACCCGGGCACGACGCGGTGGAACAGCACGCCGTCGTAGAAGCCCTGCCGGGCGAGCTTCTCGAAGTTCGCGACCGTGTTCGGCGCGGCCTCACGCTCGAACTCGATCCGGAAGGTCCCGAGTGTGGTCTCGACGGTTGCGCCCATGGTCTCCCTGCTGTGTCGGGACGGCCGCGCAACCCTATCACAGGGCGCGTGACGGGGCGTCGGGGGACCGGTGCCGAGCGGTCAGCCGGACGCAGCCGGTGACCCGGCCGCGGCACCCGGCCCGGAGACCGAGACCGACAGGATCCTGACCGGGTCCAGCGCCTGGTCGTCCTGCGGCCCTCCGCGCGGCCCGGCCGCGATCTGCTCCGCCACGCTCAGGCCGGACGTCACGGTGCCGAAGATGGTGTAGGCGTGGGGAAGCCCGGCCGCCTCCGGGCCCACCACGATGAAGAACTGGGAGCCGTTCGTGTTCGGCCCCGCGTTCGCCATCGCGACGGTACCGGGCGTGTACGACCCGGCGAACGGCTCGTCCGGGAACGTGTAGCCGGGGCCGCCATAGCCCGTGCCGGTCGGATCGCCGCCCTGGATCATGAACCCGGGCACGATCCGGTGGAAGACGGTCCCGTCGTAGAAGCCGGCCCGCGCCAGGTTCTCGAAGTTCTGGGCGGCGACGGGAGCGCTGCGATCGTAGAGCGCGATGACGATGTCGCCGTCGGCCGTGCGGAGGGTCACCGTGGTGCCGTCGCCCGACGGCTGCGCGGGCGCCGACGCGAGGGGCGTGGCCGTCGGCGGCCGGACGGCGGGACGGGTGCTCCCGGCAGGTGCGCCGACCGCCGAGCTCGCCCCGGGCGCCGAGCTCGCGCCGGGCGCGGCGCCCCCCGCCGTGGTTCCGCCGGAGGGCGACGCCGTCCCGGACGCGGCGCCGCATCCCGAGACCAGGGCCACCAGCACCGCGAGGAGGAACGCGAACGCCTCACGCCGCATGTCGTGCCGCCTCCGCCGCCGCCGCGTACTCGATCCGTCCCGACAGGAGCGCCTCGCCCAGGATGACCGCCGCGACGCCCGTCCCGGCCAGGCGGCGCAGGGCGTCCAGCGTGGTCACGCCGCCGGCCACCGTGAACTCGGCGTCGGCCGTGGACATCAGGGAGGCCAGCAGCGCGGGATCGGGCTCCGTCCCGCCGTGCGACAGCACGAAGCGCTGCACGCCCGACGCCGCGAGGCGGCCGACGAGGTCGGCCACGGTCGGTGTCCGGCCGTCGCGCCAGCGGTACTCGCGCAGCCGCTCGGGGCGCGGATCGAGCCCGACCGCCAGCCAGCTGCCCGCGACGTCGAGGCACGCCCGCAGCCTGGCGGGATCCTCGGCGACGGCGAGCAGCGGCATCACCACGCGCGTCGCGCCGGCAGCGAAGAGCAGCTGGATCTGCTCCGGCCCGTCCGTGCCGCCCGCGACCTGCAGCGGGGCCGCGACCTCCGACGCGATCCGGCTGACCGCCTCGAGCGCGACGGGTCGCCCGGAGCGCGCACCGTCCATGTCGACGAGATGGATGGCGGGCGCCCCGAGCTCGACGAAGTGGCGCGCGATCCGCTCCGGCCGGTCGGTCGGCGTGCCGGTGCCGGTCGATGCGCCAGGCCAGAAGACGAGCCGCGATCGCCCCTCGGTGACGTCGATGCTGGGGATGACCTGCATCAGGCCGTGCGCACGGCGCCGGAGGTCGCGTCCGCCGGGCCTGGAACGCCGCCCGGCGCGCCGGTGGCGTCCGGGCCGACCCGGGGAAGGGACGGCCCGCCGCCCTCGCCGGCCAGGAGACGGCGGTGGAACGTGATGGGCAGCCCGCCCGAATAGAGCAGCTGATCGTGGAAGCGGCGCAGCGAAAAGGCGTTGCCGAGGCGGCGCTGCTCGTCCGCACGGAGCCGCAGGAGCAGCACCTTCCCGAGCAGGTAGCTGAGCTGGTACGTCGGCGTGTACGTGTAGCGGAAGACCTCCGCCTGCGCGTTGGCCCGCTCGAACCCCGTCCGCTGCACGAGGAAGTCCGTCGCCTCCTCCACCGTGATCTCGCCCCGGTGGAGCCGCACGTCGAGGATCACGCGGCAGGAGCGCCAGATCGCGTCCGTGTACATCGCGACCATGTGCGCGGGTTCCGCGTCGAAGCCGTGCTCGCGCATCATCTGCTCGCTGTACATGCCCCAGCCCTCGACGAACTCCGGCGCGTCGACGAGCGCGCGCACGAGGCTGGGGTGGGTGATGGCGGCCGACAGCTGCAGGTGGTGCCCGGGGTAGGCCTCGTGCACGCTGGTGTTGCTGATCGAGGCGCGGCAGTGCTCGCGCATCGCATCGGGGTCGCCGTCGACGGACGGCGTCACGATGTAGATCCCCGACGGGCGCGGATCGAACCGCGGCGGCTCCATGTAGGCCGCGAACGGGACCGCGGCGTTGCGCAGGTACTCGGGCGTTGCCTGCACGCGCAGCGTCTCGCCGGAAGGGATGGTCGCCAGGTCGTGGTCGATGATGTGCTGCCGCGCGCGCAGCATCGCGTCCCGGTACGCGTCGAGCGCCTCGTCGAAGGTGGCCGGGTGGTCGTTCTTGATGCGGTCGATGACCTCGGCCTCGCTCGCATCCGCGTCCACGTCGCGCGCGGCGCGCCGCCGCGCGGCCTGATTCTCGACGAGCTGCTCTTCGCCGATGGCCAGGATGTCGTCGCCGGTCAGGCCGTCGAGCGCGCGCAGGCGCACCAGGTGCTCGTACCGCTCCCGGCCGAGCGGCCAGTCGTCCGTGCCGTCCGCGGAGCGGTCCCGCAGCCACCTGCCGTACGAATCCACGGCCGCGCTGGCGCGTGCCGCCGCCGACTCGAGGCGCCGCAGGGCCCGGCTGCCGTCGGGCCAGGCCCCGCGACCCGCCTGGACGACCTCCTCGAACAGCTCGGGCATCTCGGACCCGACGGTCAGGTCGATCTCGTTCCACAGGCGCACCGGGTGCGGGCCGAGCCGGGAGCGGTGCTGGTCGAGGGCGGCCGCCACCCCCTCGAGCCGGGCCGTGATCGAGTCGAGCCGCTCGGGGAGCGGCGCGAAATCGCGCGCGAAGACCGAGAAGATCGCGTCGCCGATCTCCTCGAGCGCCGACGAGCGACGCTCCCACGCGCGCTCCTCGTCGAGCGTGAAGAGATCGAGCCGCGCCACGTGAAGCGCGAGCTCGCGCTCGAAGCGCGCCTCGGCGGAGAGGCCTTCCCCGTCAATCGATTCGAGCTCGCCCACGAACCGTCGCTCGTGCGCGATCCGGTCCAGCACCGCGTCGCGCGTGCCGTCGCCGAGGCGGTGATCCTCCGAATGGATCCCGATGAAGGTCGCGAACACGGGCATTGCCGAGACGAGGTACCGGAAATGGTCCTCGACGAGCGCCCGGAACCGATCGTCCAGCTGTCCTGTCATCGCACTCCGTCCGCGCGCATGCCGCGCGAGTTCCCGCCGGCTGGATGGGAGGCCGCGTGCGCGTGGCGCGTGCCGGGGTGCGAGACGTGGCGTCCCGTGCGGTCTTCCTCCCGGATCAGTTGACCGGCGTCGCCGGTGTCGGCCTGGCGGCCGCGCCGCATGCCGCGAGGGCCTTCCGGCTCGCCTGCACGACCAGGTCGACATCCTCCTCGTCCACGCCGTAGTGGGTCACGGCGCGGATGGTGTCGTGCGGGTAGTCGACCATCAGCACGCCCTCAGCCCGCAGCGCGTCGAGGAACCGGTCGCGCAGTTCGCGCGGGGAAAGCCGGGCCGCGGCGCTCGCCGGGTCGGTGACGGCCACCCCGAACACGACGAAGTTGGTCGTCGCGCGCGCCGGATCCAGCCCCACGATGCCCGGCAGCGACGCCAGTCCCTCCGCGAGGCGGCGGGCGTTCGCGTGATCCTCGGCCAGGCGCCGGACCATCCCGTCGGGACCGTCGCTCAGCGCGACGAGGCCGGCCGCGGCGAGGATGCCGACCTGCCGCATGCCGCCGCCGACCAGCTTGCGGGCGCGCCTCGCGCGGGCGACGAAGCCGGCCGACCCCACGACGATGGATCCGACCGGGCACGCGAGGCCCTTCGACAGGCAGAAGGTGGCCGAATCGGCCGGCGCGAGGAGCTCGGAGACGTCGACCCCGAGCGCGATCGCGGCGTTGAAAAGCCGTGCGCCGTCGACGTGCAGGGGCACGCCGTGCCCGTGGGCGATCGTGGCGATCTCGGCCGTGTAGGCCGGGGTCAGCGGCTGCCCCATGGAGTGCGCGTGCGTGTTCTCGAGCACGATCAACGACGTGCGGGGCTCGTGCATGTCGAGCGGGTTGCGGAACGCGGCGGCGATGAGGGCCGGATCCATCGTGCCGTCGGGGCGCGCGGGGATGCCGCGGGCCGAGGCGCCGACGATGACGGCATGCCCGGCCTGCTCGTCCATCACGGTGTGCGACTCCGCCTCGGCGATGATCTCGCCGCCCCGCGGGACGTGCGCGATCAGCGAGACGAGGTTGCCCATGGTGCCGGAGGCCACGAAGACGCCGTCCTCCATGCCCGTGATCTCGGCCGCGCGCGCCTCGAGCGCGTTCACGGTCGGGTCGTCACCGAAGACGTCGTCGCCCACCTCGGCCTCGGCCATGGCGCGCCGCATCGCTGGTGTCGGCTGGGTGACGGTGTCGGAGCGAAGGTCGATCAGCGGCATCGTGCGGGAGTATAGGGGCGACCGGGGTGGTGCCGTGGCGAGGGAGTCCGACTCTGCGCCGGCCTGCCGTACCTGCTACACTCCGGCGCGCCG
>JAJYGK010000192.1 GCA_021790715.1 Chloroflexota bacterium | reverse complement strand
CCTGGCCCGGCCCGGACGACCGGGAGGGCGTCCGGGTGAGCGTCCGGCTGCGGCGTGCGTACGAGGCGCCCGGCCCCGAGGACGGGTACCGGGTCCTCGTGGACCGGGTCTGGCCGCGCGGCCGCTCCCGCGAGGCGCTGCGTGTCGATGCGTGGGAGCGCGAGCTCGGCCCCAGCACCGAGCTGCGCCGCTGGTTCGGACACGATCCGGCGCGCTGGGACGAGTTCCGCACGCGCTACCGGGCGGAACTCGCCGACCCGGCCCGGGGGGCGACGCTGGATGCGCTCGCCGATCGGGCTCGCCGCGGGACGCTCACGCTCGTCTATGGGGCCAGGGACGAAGCGCACAACCAGGCGCGCGTGATCATCGAGGAGCTGGATCACCGGCTCGGCGCGTGAAGGCCCGCTGACCTGCTCGGGCCTGCCGCGACGCGCGTCACTTCGACGGCGAGCAGCCGGTCACCGTGTTGCGGGTGCCCTGGTCGGCGACGGTGTCCGCAGGTCTGGCGCAGTTGACGCGAGCGCCGCTGGTGTTCACGTCGAGGGTAATGTGCGCCTCGCCCGAGGGCACGAAGCCGCCGACCGCGTTGCCGGCCACGGTCGCCTGCGTCGTTCCGACGAGCTCGATGGCGCTGGTCCCCTTCCCCTGGATCGTGTTGCGCGACACGACGGTCCCGACGGTGTTGCGCAGCAGGATCCCGGTGTCGCTGCCATCGCCGCCGAGCACGAGCGTGTTGTCGGCGACCGTGAGCTCGAACGCGGCTTCGGCTCCGGCTCCCTGCGCGACACCGAACTTCTGGCCACCCTGCGATGCGCGAACGGCCTGCGTGCCGCCGGCATCGAGCGTGATGCGGTTGTGCGCGACGAGCACGTGGGAGGGCGCCGTCACGCTGCCGACCACGTCGATCACGATCGCGCTGGCCGGGCTGATGTCGTCGGCGATGCGGTTGTAGGACGCCTCGATGACTGCGCCGTCGATCTCGGTGAAGATCCCGGCGCCGGAGTGGACGAACGTATTGCCGTCGGCGGTGGACCCGCCGACCAGGGCGTGGCCCCCGAAGCGATAGAGGAGGACCGCGGCTTCGGCGTTCCGCACCGTGCACCGGGTCATCGTGAAGTCGTCGCCCCCCTGCGGCGAGCGGGACCCGTCGATCGCCACCCCTGCCTCGAGGTTGACTCCCTGTCCGCCCGGGCCGGCGTCGAGGCTGCCGCGCGAGCCCTCGAAGGCAACCCGCGTCAGATGCGCGCTCCCCTGTACGGAGAGCGCGTAGGCGAGGAACGTGTTGTGGACGCGATCGTCGTTCTCGTACCACCCACCCGGCACGGGGTCCGCCTCCGTCACGCGGAACGTGAGGTCTGTGATCGTGACATCGCTCGGTCCGCCGAACGCCAGGATGGCCGGGTAGACGTTGGTCGCGCTGGGCGGCCTGCTCAGCACGTAGCCCGGCGTGACGACGTACCCCGGCAGGGCCTGGATGACGGTCTTGCCGATGCCCTCACCGGCGATGGTCCCGTGGAACCCCGTGGCGGAGAGCTGTCGGGTGCGGAACGTCCCCGCCGGCAGGCGAATGGTGCACGTCGCACCGCCCGGGACGCACGCGGCGAGCTTCGACTGGAGGAGCACCGTGTCGTCCTGCATGACCTGCGTCGCGATCGCAGTGGGGGGAGCGGAGGGACTGGCTGCGGGCCCTTCCGCCGCGGGTGAGACGAACGGCGACGGACCGGACGCGGGAGGTGGCGTCACGGGATGCGAGGCCGGCGGCCCGCCGCCTGCGCACGCCGCCAGCAGCGTAACGGCTGTGCCGGCCAGAGCCTGCGCGAACCCGATTCGGCGATGGCCGATCCCCCCCCGGGACGCTCAACAAATCGGGCGCGGTTTCGCCGGGTCCCCGGCGAGATCCAGGCGCCGCCTGCCGCGGACCACCCGGCACCACGCTCGTGGCGGGCAGAGCATTCGCCCCGCCACCCATCTGCCAAGTGCCGAACGGCAGGACGGCCCGCATTGCGCCGGCGCTGCCGGGGGCACGACCGCCGCCGCACCGGGCCCACCAAGGGTCACACGCCCAGTTCCATGCCGGGAGCCTCGTCGTCCCGGGCGAGGAAGCCGAGGCGCTCGTAGAACGGCCGCTTCCCTCGCGCGCAGAAGAGCTGGACGTCCATCACGGCCTCTTGCCGGCAGTGCTCGACGAGGCGCCCGACGATCTCGCTCCCGATACCGGCCCGCTGGTATGCGGGATCGACGATCACGTCGGCCAGGAGCGCGTGGAGCACGCCGTCGCCGATCACCCGGCCGAACCCGACGAGGCGATCGCCGTCGTATGCCGCGACCGCGTGCCGGGTACCCGCCAGGGCCGCCGCGGCGCGCTCGGGCGTGAGCGGGCGTCCCGCGTCCCAGCCGGTGGTGGCGAACAGGGCGCGGAAGGCCTCCGGCCTCGGAAGGGTCGGGCGGTACGCGATGCTCACCTGCAGGCTCCTCGTACCTCGGGCGGACGCGACCGCCGCCGTTGTCGGCGCGGAGCTGGCCCGCCGTTCACGTGGCGCTGCCGCTCGAACCAGCCGACCCGCAGGGGATCGGACCAGATCGAGAATGCGGCGTCCAGCCTGCGCGTGCGGCGAACCGGCGCAAGGGCCGGAGGGCCCGAAGACCGGTCGGCGGTGATCGGCCGTGCCCGGCTCGATGCAGCCGGCGGGGAGGATCAGTCGGCCGTGTCGTGGGGCGGCCGCCCGGCGCGATGCCACGCCGTCCCGTGTCGCCGTGAGGGAGGTGTCTGCCCGGCATCACTGCGGCCCCGCGGGAATGAGGCTCGCCCACGTCCGTGACGGTCCACCGGTGCCGGTGCACACGTGGGCAGCGGCGGCACCAGGACAGTCGCGCCCAGGCGGACCTCCGCGCCAGGAAGCCGCGGCTCCGGCAGCGGATCTGCTCGAAGGCGTCTATCCTCCCGCCCGTGAACCCGCTGCTCGGCCTGATCGACATCACCCCGGTTCCCATCGCCCTGCAACTGGGGCCGCTGACCATCCCCTGGTACGGGATCGGGTACGCCGCCGCCCTCGCGCTGGGGGCCTGGCTGGCAGACCGGCGGGCGCGGGAGCGGGGCGAGAATCCGGAACACATCGCCAACGGCATCATCCTGGTCTTCGCGCTGGGGCTGATCGGCGCGCGCCTGTACAGCGTGGCCGACACCTGGAGCCTCTACGCCAGCGACCCGATCAAGGTGCTGCTGCCGCCGTACACGGGCCTGGCCATCTACGGGGGCGTCATCGGCGGGCTCGTCGGGATGCTGATCTACGGCCGGCGCCACCACCTCAACATCTGGCGCTGGGCGGACATCGCGGTCCCCAGCCTCTTCTTCGGGCAGGCGATCGCGCGCTGGGGCAACTTCTTCAACCAGGAGCTCTACGGTCCGCCGACCAACCTCCCCTGGGGGATCGCGATCGACTGCGCCCATCGCGTGCCCGAATACTCCTGCTCGCTCTACCCGTTCGCCACCACCGGCTTCCAGCCCATGTTCTTCTACGAGTCGGTGCTCGACTTCGCCGGCGGCCTGGTCGCCCTGTACCTGAGCCGCCGGATCGCGGGATGGCTGCGTGACGGCGACCTCGTCTCGTTCTGGCTGATCTGGTACGGCACCGTCCGCGGATACCTGGAGACGTTCCGCTCGGCCTACGACCAGTTCTTCTTCGGCGTCTCGATCGGGATCATCTTCAGCGTGGTCGCGGTCGTCCTCGGCATCGTCCTGCTGATCTGGCGCCACCACACCTCGGCGCCGGAGGCAGCCGCCTGGGTGCAGATCGACCAGGGCGTGGCCGGGAGCACCGGGCAGGATCCGGGCCCCGGCCCGTCGGCGGACGCGGCGTCGGAGGGACCCCGCTAGCTCGTCCGGCAGGTCGCCCGTGAGGCACTCCTGCGCCCGCGCCGAGCGCACGGGCACCGGTGATGGGCCTCAGAACCGATCACGACGCCGCCGGGCCGACGTCGCGACGAGACCGAGGCCCACGATGCCGACCAGCGCGGCGGGACCCGACTCGAGGACGCCGAGAAGCAGCAGGCCCGCGGCCCCCAGCGCGACGAGCAGCCCGCCGACGAGCTTCACCGTGTTCACGCTCATCCGGATGCTCCTCCTGCGACGTCCAGCGCCTCCGAACGCCTGAGGCCGCCTGGCCGCGACGGTGATCGAGTGACTGTCAGGCGCGGAACGTGATCCGGGTCGGCCCCACATCCTCGACGAGGAGGTCGACGCCATCGATCCGGATGCGACGCTCCTCCGAGCGACGATCGAGGATGGGAACCGCATGCGACGAGCCGCTCGCGGCGGGAGCCGCAGCAGCTGCACGTCGATCCGCCGATCCGCGGCCCGGTGCGGCCGTCACGGGGTCACACCGGGCCGCGCCCATCTGCTCAGACCGTCAGTGGAGCCTTCACCTCGGTGGGCTCCGGCTCGAGCTGCGCCGTGGCCGGGTCGAACCACCGCACCTCGTGGATCTCCTCGAAGGGAACCTCGTACTGGTGGAAGATCGCGACCAGTGCGTCCTTCGTGGGAGCCACCCAGTGGCAGTAGGTCCTGTTGTCGGCATAGCCGCAGTACGTGCTGACCCAGGTGACGCCCTCGGGCACCGGCGCCTTCGCCAGGGGCCGGAGCTGCTCCTCCGTGAACGCCACCGGGTGGACGGCGATGAAGCGTGGCATGACATGACCCCCCGACATCACGCGGGTCGGTCCCGCCAGTGGCTCGGCGCAGTCGAGGCGGCCCGGGCACCGGCCGCGCGTCAACACCCCCCGTGCGCACGGCCAGCATGCACGCGCCGCCTCGCGGGACAAGTGCCGGATGGGGCGAAGCACGATCGCCTCGGCGCGCCCGCCACCATGCGGGCGTGCAGCCGGCCCGCGCGGTTACCGGCGGCGACGCAGCCTCGTGGCCGAATCTTCCCGGTCGGGGCGCCAGCGCCATGCGTCGTCGTCCTCGCGCGTGCCGCCGACCGTGTCGTCGGCTCGTGCATCCGATTCGCGTCCCCCGCGCCACGACCGGTAGCCTCCCAGCCGCGACGACCTGGGCCAGCTGGCCGCGAGCAGGACCAACGCGACCAGCATCAGCGCAGCGACGGCGAGAGTCGCCAGGACGGCCTCCATCGACACTCCTTCGTCCGCCCAGTGTGCCGACGCGTGGCCGACCGACCGCTTCGCGCCAGGCCGGCACCGGGTGGTCCGCAGGCACGCTCTCACCCGGCCGGCGCGTCCGCAAGTGCCGATCGAAACCGCAGAGCCCGGGGCGCGCCGGAGGTCCTGCGCCGCGCGGAACCGGCGGCGGCCGCCCATACTCGACGTCATGGACCCCGGCCGACGCCTCCAGCTTCCCGTGCGGGTGCGCTTCGACGAGGCGACCGCCACCGCCCGCTGCCGCGCCTCCGCTCACGTGCGCGCCATGCAGGACGTCGCGTGGGCGCATTCGGAGAGCCTCGGCTTCGACCTGCCGTGGTATCGCGCCCGCGGTCGCTTCTGGCTGGTCAGGTGCCTCGTCCTCGACATCCGGCGGCCGGTCGGACCCGGTGTCGTGCTGACGGTCACGACCGAGGTCACCGCGATGCGCAGGATCTGGGCGCGCCGCGAGAGCGACTTCATCCTGCCGGACGGCACGACGATCGGCCACGGGATCGTGGACTGGGTGATGACCACCGATCGGGGCGCCCCGGCCCGCATCCCGCCGGAACTGCTGGACCGGTTCGGCCCGGACGCCGCGCTCGAACCGGCACGCATCGACGCGGTCCCGGTCCCGGCGGACGCGCGCGAGACGTGCCTGCGCGTCGCGCCGCGCGACGTGGACCCCATGGGGCACGCCAACAACGCCGTGTACGTCGACTGGCTGGAGGAGGCGGTCATCCGGTCGGGCGGTGCTGCGACCGTCGAGGCGCTCCCGCGCCGGTACCATTTGGAGTTCCTGGCACCCGCGCAGCCCGGATCGACGGTGGTGGCGCGGACGTGGCGCGACGGGACGGGGTGGCGGGCGACCATCTCGGACAAAGACGGCGTCGAACTGCTCCGCGCGCGCCTGACCGCCGGCTGACGCGGCGACGCGGGCGGCGTTCCGCCGGCCCCACGGGCCCGCCGGTCCGTCCGGCGCCCCGCAGACGGGACCCTCGGCCCGTGCATCCGGCTCCCGAGGGCCGCAGCATCGGGCCGAGGAGGACCACATGCCGACCCTCTCGCTGCATCGACCGCTGCACGACCAGCCGGGTCACCCCATCACACGGATCGCGCTCCCCCTGGCCGGCGTGATCGCGGGCACCGTCGCCGGATTCGTGGCCGCGGCGGCCGTCCGCCGATCGGGCGTTCTCGGGCCCGAGTGGGTGGAGCTCTCGCCGTCCGACGGGGTGCTCGAGATCGACAAGGGCGGGATCCGCGTGGTCGCCTCGCGGGACGCGGGGACGGCCGGCGACACCGGCACCGGCGATCTCGAGACCGGCGAGGTCGGGGCCGGCGGTCTCGAGGTCGGAGAGGGCGCTTCCCTCGCCTCCGCCGGCGTCCGCCCCACGTTCGACGTCGAGGCCGAACTGGAGCGGGAGGTCGCGAGCGAACCCGAACCGTCGGGGCAGTCGCAGCCCGGCGCGCCGCGGAAGCCGGAGCTCAGCGCCCCGCGCGCATGACGTCGGCACCGTCGCGCGACGGCGGTCCGAACGTCGCGTCGTAGGCCGCGACCAGCACGTCGCCGAGCACGTCGGGGTCATCGCCCCGCCGCTCGGCGATCCAGGCGGCGGTGATGCGCACCCAGGCCGGCTCGTTGCGTCGCCGCGGGGCACCCGGCGGCGAGAGGTACGGCGAGTCGGTCTCGGCCAGCAGGCGCCCGGCGGGAACGAGCCGGACGACCTCCGCCGAAGCCTCCTCACCGGTGCGGAACACCAGCCCGGAGAAGCCGATCGCGAGGCCGAGTTCCAGGGCCGCCTCGGCGTAGTCGACC
>JAJYGK010000053.1 GCA_021790715.1 Chloroflexota bacterium | reverse complement strand
GCTCGACTGCCGCCCGCTCACGGTGGACTTCGAGGAGCGGATGTATGCCGCCGGCAAGATCCCGGGCGGCTTCATCAAGCGCGAGTCCCGCCCGTCGGAGGCGGCGATCCTTGCGGCGCGCCTGACCGACCGGCCCATCCGGCCGCTCTTCCCGGCGGGGTACAAGGACGACGTGCAGATCGTCCTGACGGTCCTCTCCACCGACCAGGAGAACGACCCGGACATCATCGGCACGATCGCGGGGTCCGCCGCCCTCACGATCAGCGAGATTCCGTTCCAGGGCCCGATCGCCGCCGTCCGCATCGGCCGCATCGACGGGCAGTTCGTCCTGAACCCGACGATCTCGCAGCTCGAGCAGTCCGAGCTCGACCTCGTGGTCTCCGGCACGCGCGACGCGATCATGATGGTCGAGGCCGGCGCGAAGATCCTGCCCGAGTCGGTCATGGCCGACGCGATCGTCTTCGCCCACCAGAGTCTCGGCCCGATCCTCGACCTGCAGGAGGACCTGCAGCGGCAGGTCGGCAAGCCGAAGCGCGTCCCGTACCTCGAGCCCGGCACCGAGAGCGTGCTGGACTTCGTCTCGGCGGTCGAGCAGGGGCACGAGTTCGTCGTCGTCGACGTCGAGACGACCGGCCGCGATCCGCTCACGTCCGAGCTGCTCGAGATCGGCGCGGTGCGCGTGCGGGGGACCGAGATCCGGGACCGCTGGTCCACCCTGGTCAACCCCGGCCGGCCGATCGTCGGCAACCAGATGCACGGCATCACCGATGCCGATGTCGCCGGCGCGCCCTCGCCCGCAGAGGCCGTCCGCCAGTTCCGCGAGTTCGCCGGGAACGCGACGCTCGTGGGCCACAACATCGGGTTCGACCTCGGCTTCCTCGAGGCCGCGGCCGGCGACGGCGTGCGCTACCAGCAGGGGCAGTACCTGGACACGCTCGTGATCGCGCGCGAGGGGTACCCCGACCAGGAGAGCTACAAGCTCGCCGAGCTGGCGCGCTTCTTCGGCGTCTCCCAGGAGACGAGCCATCGCGCACTCGCCGATGCGGATGCGACGGCGGCGCTGCTGGCGTACTTCGGGCGCGACCTCGCGGGCCGGATCCACGCGTTCCACGACGTCGTCGCGGAGTCGCTCCGGATGCGCCGGGCGGGCGACCAGGACGGCGCCGACGCGGCGTTCGAGCGGGGCCGCCGCAACGCGCGCCTGTCGAAGGCGCTGACGACGCTCATCCACAAGAAGACGGTCCGCGAGCTGGTCCTCGCCGAGGGGATCCGCATGGACGGGCGCACGCTCGAGACGATCCGGCCCATCTCGGTCGAGGTCGGCCTCCTGCCGCGAGCGCACGGCTCGGGCCTGTTCACCCGCGGCCAGACCCAGGCGCTGACGGTCGCGACGCTCGGCCCGTCCTCCGACGTGCAGCGCATCGACACGATCAGCCCGGAGGAGTCGAAGCGCTACCTCCACCACTACAACATGCCGCCGTACAGCACCGGCGAGAACAAGCCCATGCGCGGCCCCGGCCGGCGCGAGATCGGGCACGGCGCGCTCGCGGAGCGCGCCCTCGTCCCGGTGCTGCCGTCGGCGGAGGAGTTCCCGTACGTGATCCGCCTCGTCAGCGAGTGCGTCACGTCGAACGGCTCGACCTCGATGGCGTCCACCTGCGGGTCCACCCTCGCGCTCATGGACGCCGGCGTCCCGCTCAAGGCGCCGGTGGCCGGTGCCGCCATGGGCCTCGTCACCGGCGAGGACGGCCGCTACGCGATCCTCACCGACATCCTCGGCAAGGAGGATGCGTTCGGGGACATGGACTTCAAGGTGACCGGGACCCACGAGGGCGTCACGGCGCTGCAGATGGACATCAAGGTCAAGGGCATCAACGAGGCCATCATTCGCGACGGGCTGGAGAAGGCGCGCGTCGCGCGGCTCTTCATCCTCGACCGGATGCTCGACGTGCTGCCCGAGAGCCGCCCCCAGATGAGCGACTACGCGCCGCGCATCGTCACGATCAAGATCAACCCCGACCGGATCCGCGACATCATCGGCAAGGGCGGCTCGATGATCCGCAAGATCCAGGAGGACACCGGCACCGAGATCAACATCGAGGACGACGGGTCGGTCGAGATCGCCGCGGTCAACGGCGAGAACCTGCGGCGCGCGATCCAGACGATCGAGGGGCTCACCCGCGACGTCGAGGTCGGCGCGACCTACCTGGGCAAGGTGACGCGCATCATGTCCTTCGGCGCGTTCGTCGAGATCCTCCCCGGCAAGGAGGGGCTCGTGCGGATCGGCGAGCTGGCCGACTACCACGTGCCGAGCGTGGAGGACGTCGTCTCGATCGGCGACGAGGTCATGGTGATGGTCACCGAGATCGACCGGCAGGGACGCGTCAACCTGTCCCGGCGGGCCGCCATGCAGCGGCACCTGGCGCGCCAGCAGGCGTGACCCGGCCGCGGAGCCCGGACGATGCCGGGTCCCGCGGAAGCGCAACCGGATCGAGGGCAGCGCGGCGCGCTGCCCTCGACGTCTGCCCGGCCGCGTCGCGTATCATCGGGGCATCGCCCACGCATCACGGAGTCGTATCCCCATGCCCCAGCCGAGCACCGCCGCCCGCCCCGTCGTCGCCGTCTGCGGCGCCACCGGCCTCGTCGGGCGGACGATGATCCACGTCCTCCTCGAGCGCGACTTCCCCATGCGCGAGCTTCGCGCGCTCGCGTCGGCCCGGTCGGCCGGCACGACCCTGACCGTCGACGGACACGCCTACCCGGTGGCCGAGGCGACCCCCGAGGCGTTCGAGGGCGTGGACGTGGCGCTCTTCTCCGCGGGCGGATCGGTGTCGCGCGCGCTGGCGCCGGAAGCCGCCCGCCGCGGCTGCACCGTGGTCGACAACTCGTCGGCGTGGCGCATGGAGCCGGGGATCCCCCTCGTCGTGGCCGGCGTCAACGACGCGGATGCCGCCGATCACGAGGGGATCGTCGCCAACCCGAACTGCTCCACCATGCAGCTCATGCCCCTGTTCCAGGCGCTGCGCGACGCGGTCGGGCTGCGGCGCGTCATCGTCGACACGTACCAGGCGGTGGCCGGGACCGGCGAGAAGGCCGTCGACGAGCTCGAGGCGCAGATCCGGGCCCACGCGGCGGGTGCCGCGAAGGTGGCGAGGGTCTATCCGCACCCGATCGGGTTCAACGCGCTGCCGGAGATCGACGTCTTCCTGGACAACGGCTACACCAAGGAGGAGTGGAAGGTCGTCACGGAGACCCGCAAGATCCTCCACCTGCCCGACCTGCCCGTGTCCTGCACGGCGGTGCGCGTCCCGGTCTTCGTCGGCCATTCCGAGGCCGTCCACGTCGAGACGGCGCGGCCCGTCTCCCCCGACGAGGCGCGCGCGCTCTTCGCGGCCACGCCGGGCGTGGTGGTGGTCGACGAACCCCGCGAGCACCGCTACCCGCTCGCGACCGACGCGGCCGGCACCGACGAGGTGTACGTGGGCCGGATCCGCGCCGACGCGTCCCGGGACGACGGGCGCGGGCTCGCGTTCTGGGTGGTCGCGGACAACCTGCGCAAGGGCGCGGCGACGAACGCCGTGCAGATCGCCGAGCTGCTCCTCGCCCGGGGGTGGCTGCCCGCGGCGTCGCGCCGCGACGCGGTCGCGCCGGGGCGGGGTGCGGCTGCCGGGGCGTGACGCCGGAGGAGCGATCCGCGGCGCTGGGGCGGATCGCGGACGAGGTCCGGACCTGCACGGCCTGCCGGCTGCACCGCGGGCGCACCCGTGCAGTGCCGGGGGAAGGACACCCGGACACCGAGGTCGTCTTCGTGGGGGAGGGGCCCGGCCAGAACGAGGACCAGCAGGGCCGCCCGTTCGTGGGGGCGGCCGGTGGCCTTCTCGAGGAGCTCCTGGGCAGGATCGGCTGGCGCCGCGACGAGGTCTTCATCACGAACGTGGTGAAGTGCCGTCCGCCGGGCAACCGTGATCCCGAGCCGGACGAGATCGCCGCCTGCTCGGGGTTCCTGCGCCGGCAGCTCGAGATCCTGGACCCGGCGGTGATCGTGACGCTCGGCCGTTTCTCGCTCGGCACCTTCATGCCGGGGGCGAAGATCTCCTCCACGCACGGGACGGTCCGCGCGGTCGATCCCGCGACGGGGGCCTCGTCGGCGGTGGCCCTCGCGATGTACCATCCAGCCGCGGCGTTCAGGCAGGCGAACCTCAGGGACACGCTCGTGGCCGACATGGCCAACCTGCCGCAGGTGCTGCTCGACGCGCGCGCGGCGCGCGTTGCGGCGGGCGATGCGAAGGACGGCGTGGAGGACGGCGCCACGCGCCCGATGGAGGACGGATCGACCGAGAGCCAGGCGTCAGCGGTCGCGACCCCGCACCGGCCGCCCGATGCCGGCACGGATCTCGCGGGTTCGCCCGGCGCGCCGGCCCCCGCCGCACTGCCGGGGCCCGTGGCGGAGACCGCCGTCGTGGGGCCCGGAACGCCCGGCGCCTCCCCGGACACAGGCGGACCCGCCGTCTCGGAGGGGCCCGCGACCGACGAACCCACGGTCGACCGGCCGCCACAATCGGACCCACTGCCGGAATCGGTTGACCTGCCGGAGCCGGCCCGGCTGCCCGAGCCGGAGGAGATCGAGGCGCTCACGGAGATCGCCGCAGCCGCGGCGGACGCCGCCACCCCACCCGGGGAGAGGGACGAGACCGACCAGATGACGCTCTTCTGATGCCAGCCCGAACAGCACGCCGACCCGCCGCCCCGCCCTCGCCCGCCGCCCCGACCGCGGCCCAGGCCCTCGCCCATCCCGCGCCCTCGTACGTTGCGGAGGGCATGCCGCTGCGCGTCATCCCGCTCGGCGGCGTGGGCGAGATCGGCAAGAACATGTACGTGTTCGAGTACGGCGACGACATCATCGTGGTCGACTGCGGGCTCATGTTCCCGGACGAGGAGATGTTCGGGATCGACCTCGTGGTCCCCGACGTCACGTACCTCCGCGAGCGCCGCGAGGCCGTCCGGGCCTTCATCATCACGCACGCCCACGAGGACCACGTGGGCGGGCTCCCGTACGTCCTGCCCGACTTCCCCGGCGTCCCCATCTATGCGTCGACCCTGGCGCGCGGCCTGCTCTCGACCAAGGTGCGCGAGCACCGGCTCACCAACAACCCGATGCTCCCGCTCGAGGCCGGCGAGACCATCACGGTCGGTCCGTTCGGCGTGAGCGCGTTCCGCATCGGGCACTCGATCCCCGACGCGATGGGCCTGATCATCCGGACGCCCGTCGGCATCATCGTCCACACCGGCGACTTCAAGTTCGACCACACGCCGGTGGACGGGAAGCCCTCGGACTTCGCGACGCTCGCCCAGATCGGCGAGGAGGGCGTCCTCTGCCTGCTCTCCGACTCGACCAGGGCGGAGAACCCCGGCTACACGCCGTCCGAGCGGACCGTCGGCGAGGCGTTCCGCGAGATCATGGAGCCGCTCGAGGGGCGCGTGATCGTCGCGACGTTCGCCAGCAACATCGCGCGCGTCCAGCAGGTGTTCGACGCCGCCGCGGAGTTCGATCGCAAGGTCGCCGTGGTCGGGCGCAGCATGGAGCAGAACGTCCGCATCGCGAGCGAGCTCGGCTACCTCGAGTACCCCGCCAGCCAGCTGCTCGCCAAGGACCAGATCCGCAGCACGCCGTCGAATCGCCTCGTCATCGCCACCACCGGGGCGCAGGGCGAGCCGATGGCCGGCCTGGCGCGCATGGCGAACCGCGACCACCGCTGGGTCGAGGTGCAGCCGGGCGACACCGTCATCGTCAGCGCGAGCCCGATCCCCGGCAACGAGGAGTACGTGGCGCGGACGATCGACAACCTGTTCAAGCAGGGCGCCAACGTCTACTACCACGCCATCCGCCACGCGCACGTGTCGGGCCACGCGAGCCAGGAGGAGCTCAAGCTGATGCTCGCCCTGACCCGGCCGAAGTACATCATCCCGATGCACGGCGAGTTCCGGATGCTCGTCCAGCACGGGCGGCTGGCGGCCGAGATGGGGCTGGAGCCCGAGCACATCCTGATCGTCGAGAACGGCCAGCCGATCGAGTTCCGCGCCGACGGCAGCGCCAGGCGCGGTCAGCCGGTGACCTCCGGGTACGTCTTCGTGGATGGGCTCTCCGTGGGCGAGGTGGGCGACGTGGTCCTGCGCGACCGGCGCGCGCTGGCCAACGACGGCATGTTCCTCGTCGTCGTCACGGTCGACAAGCAGACCGGCCGCATCATCGGCGAGCCCCAGATCATCACGCGGGGCTTCGTCGACGACCTGGCGGACCCGGTCGTGGGTTCCGCCGCGCAGCGGGTCGTGGAGGCGATCGCCCGCCCCGAGGAGCACACCAGCGAGGTGGCGCTGCTGAAGAGCCAGATCAAGGACGGGCTCTCGCGGTACCTGTACGAGCAGACGAAACGGCGGCCGATGGTGTTCCCGGTCGTCGTGGAGGTCTGAGGTGGCAACACGCCGGCGGACCACGGCATCCCGTCCCCGCCCGCGGACGACGCGCCGGCGATCGAGCCGGCCGTCGATCGACCTGCGGCTCTCGCCCGAGCTCACCCGCACGCTGGTGGGGATCGTGCTGCTCGTGGTGGGCGCCGTGACGCTGATCGCGCTGTTCCTGCCCGGCCAGGGGCTCCTCAACGGCTACGTGAACGGCGTGCTGCGGCCGGCGTTCGGCGAGGGTGCGTGGCTGCTGCCGATCCTCCTGCTCGTCGCGGGCGCGTTCGTGGAGCGGGCCCCGAACGCCGGCACGGGCTGGGGCGTCTCGGCCCTGGGAGGCGTGGTCACGTTCGTCGGGGCGCTCGGGTTCCTGCACCTGGTCTGGGGGCACGGGACGTCGGTGGGTGCACTGAGCGCGGGCGGCGGCTGGCTGGGGGCGCAGCTCTCCGGCGGGCTGACGGACCTCGTGAGCGCCCCGGGCGCGTTCGTCGTCCTCCTGGGCACGATGCTCGCGGGCGTCGTGCTGCTGCTCAACGTGACCGTCCGCGGCCTGCTGCATCCCGTCGTGGCGGGCGGG
>JAJYGK010000083.1 GCA_021790715.1 Chloroflexota bacterium | reverse complement strand
ACTGCAGGAAACCGCGCCCCTATCCGGCGGAATCGCGTCGGTGGAGAAGGAACTGCCGGAAACCGCGCTCGATCGCTCCGCGGATTCCGGCCGGTCACGGAGCGTCAGTATGTGGCCGGGCCGGCCGGCAGGACCGGCAGGCCAGCCGCGGCGTCCTTTCGGCCAGATGGCACTTGGCCTGATCGGGCCTGTCCGGTTACGGCTGAACTGTGCGTACGGCGAGTCGACGATGACGGGCCGGTCAACGTCGATATGCCCGGAGGCCGCTGCGGTCGCGTCGTCCGGCATGACGCCGCCGTTCCCGCTGCCCCGTCGCCCGGCGGGCGACGAGCTGCGCGTGAACGAGCCCGGCGCCGACGCCGGGTCGATCGGCCGCCCTGAGCGGCGCCCCGGCACGGAGCCACGAGCCGGCGCTGAGCTCCGCCCCGGCACGGAGCCACGCCCCGGCCCTGAGCCGCGCGTCGACGACGAACCGTCCGCACACCTGCCCGGCGACCCATCGGAACCGCACGCTGTCGTGGAGGAACAGATGGTCGACGAACTCGAGGCCATGCTGCGGCCGCCGGCGCTGGAGATGGCGCCGTACCCGCCCAAGGCGATCGTGCTGGCGAGCGGCGAGGTCATGGTGGTGCGACCCGCCCTCGTCGACGAGGTCGATACGATCCTGCACTGGATCCAGCCGCTGACCTGGCTGCACCGCGACTTCTACGACATCGTGGCGGCGCGCCTCTTCGCCGAGCTGCTCGGGTGGAAGGTCCACCGGGTGCGCGACGAGTACTGCCTCGTCGGCGCGATCGACGGCGTCCTGGCCGGGATCGTGAACGGCCGGATGTTCGACCGCGCGCACGGCATCAGTTACCACACGCTCGCGCTCCGGCGCGGCCTGCGCATCGGCGCGCACCTCTTCGCCTCCAAGATGGAGCACCACATCGAGTACCTCGGGCAGGACGAGGTCTGGATCGTCGCCGAGAGCCCGATCGGGCACCGGCGGTGGATGATCGAGTACCCGCTCGACCCGAAGTTCGAGATCCAGCACGAGCTCGGCGGCGCGTCGTCCTGGGTCCTCACGCGCGAGACCTACTTCCGGGCGAAGCCGCGCCTGGTGAGCGGCAGTCGCCCGGTCTCCGACGAGCTGCTGCGGGCCTCGTACCCCATTCGCGAGCCCGACCTGCGGACGATGCTCGTCCAGGTCGAGGACACCCTGGAGGCCCGGATATGAGGGACGTCGCGATCGTCGGCGCCGGCTCCACCCAGTTCGGTCGGTCACAGTGGAGCCTGCTCAAGCTGATGTGCGAGGCGTCGAACGAGGCGCTCGGGGACGCCAGCCTGGGAGACCGCCGGATCGACGCGGTCTACGTGGCCAACATGGGCTCCGTCCGCAACAACCGGCAGGCAGGCCTCGCCAGCGCGCTGGTGGACCGCCTGAACGTCTTCCCGGCGGCCGCGGAGACGATCGAGAACGGCCCCGCCTCGGGCGCGAGCGCCGTCAAGCACGGCGTGCAGGCGGTGGCCTCCGGGATGTGCGACCTGGTCCTCGTCTGCGGCGGTGAGCGGATGCAGGAGGTCAACGCGTTCGAGTCGACGGAGTTCGTCTCCTACCTCTCGCACCGCTACGCGGAGTACGTGTACGGCGTGACCCTGCCCGCACTCGCCGGCCTCTTCGCGCGCCTGTACATGGAGCGCCACGGGATCCGGCCGGAACACCTGGCGATGGTCGCCATCAAGAACCATGCCAACGGGGCACGCAACCCGCGGGCGCACCTGCAGACGCCGGTGACCATGGAGGGGATCCTGACCGGCCCCGATGCCTTCATGAACAACCCCTTCATCGCGGACCCGCTGCGCTTCTTCGACTGCTGCCCGGTGAGCGACGGGGCTTCGGCCGTCCTGCTGGCCCCGGCCGAGATGGCCGGAGAGCTCGCGAGGACGCCGGTCCGGGTGGCCGGCATCGGCCAGGCCACCGACTGCCAGGCGGTCCACGAGCGACCCGACCCGGCCGAGCTGCCCGCCGTCCGGCTTGCGGCCCAGCGCGCGTTCGCCATGGCGGGCATCGAGCCGTCGGGCGTGGACGTCGCGGAGCTGCACGACGCCTTCACCATCCTCGAGATCGCGGAGAGCGAGGAGGCCGGGTTCTTCGGGCGGGGCGAGGCGGCCGGCGCACTCGAGCGCGGGGAGACGCGGATCGACGGCCGACTGCCGATCAACCCGTCGGGCGGGCTCAAGGCGCGCGGTCATCCCGTGGGCAACACCGGGGTCTCGCAGATCGTTGAGCTCGTGCGCCAGCTCCGCGGAGAGGCAGGCAACTACCAGGTGCCGGGGGATCCGCGGCACGGCTTCGCGCTGAACTTCGGGGGCTTCGGCAACAACGTCCTCGCGACCGTGCTCGAGCGGGGGGTGTGACCATGGCAGGAACGGTCGACGCGGCCCGCTGCCGCAGCTGCGGCAGGCTCTCCTATCCGACCCACTTCTACTGCCCGGCCTGTCACTGCCGGGATTTCGATCCGGTGCCGATCGAGGGCGAGGGCACGCTGCTCACCTGGACGCGCGTCTACGCGCTCCCGCTCGACTACGCACAGCTGTACCTCACGCTCGGCATCGTCGAGCTCGACATGGGCGTGCGGGCGATGGGCCGCCTCGACATCGACGAGCCGGTCACCGGCGCGCGCGTCCGGGCGACCGTCGGCGTCGTGCGCGAGATCGGCGGGCGCGAGGTGGAGGGTCTCGTCTTCGGGACGGCATAGCGGCCGGGCGGCGGGTCCGGCGGGGAGGGGCCATGGGCGGCTTTCGCTACGAGCGTCCCACCACGCTGCGCGAAGCGGCACGGCTGCTCGCGGCCGCTCCGGGTGCCAGCGTGCTCGCCGGCGGCACCGACCTGCTCGTGGGCCTCCGGTCCGGCGTCGCGCGGCCGGAGCTCGTGGTCGACGTCAAGCGGATCCCGGAGCTGGGGCGGGTGGGCTGGACCGGCGACGGCGACCTGGTCGTGGGCGCCTGCGCCACGCTCGCGACGATCGCCTCGGATCCGCGCATCGCCGCCGCGTTCCCCGCCCTGGCGGAGGGCGCACGGGCGGTGGGCTCGCTCCAGGTTCGGACGCGGGCCACGCTGGGCGGGAACCTCGTGAACGCATCGCCGTGCATGGACACGGCACCCCCGCTGCTGGTCCTCCGCGCCGAGGTCTGCCTCGCCTCGGCGCACGGCGAACGCCGGTTGCCGCTCGAGGACTTCTTCCGGGGCGTGAAGGCGACCGGCATCGAACCGGGCGAGATCCTC
Source organism: Chloroflexota bacterium (assembly GCA_021790715.1). Classification (GTDB taxonomy): domain Bacteria; phylum Chloroflexota; class Limnocylindria; order Limnocylindrales; family CSP1-4; genus JAJYNJ01. The sequence goes on along the minus strand of JAJYGK010000083.1, from coordinate 3,805 downwards.
ACCTCGATCCGCATCCCGAGGCCCGCGCGACCGGGCGCGAGCGGTTTCGAGAAGATCAGGCGGGGCCTCGGGCACGACCTCGCGCTCGTCAACGCGGCAGCGGCGCTCGACGGCCCGGAGGCGCCGCTCGACGGCCCGGAGACGCTGCGCGTGGCGATCGGGAGCTGCGGGCCTGTCCCGATCCTCCTGCCGCCCGTCGGGCTGGCGGGTCTCGACGCGGAGGGAGCCGGCGACCGCGTCGCACGGATCGCACTGGAGCGGATCCGCCCGATCGACGACGTCCGGGCCTCCGCCGAGTACCGGCGCGACATGACCGCCCTGCTGTGCCGGCGCCTCGCCGCACGGCTGCTCGCGGGCGCGGGGAGTGAGCGATGACCCTCCATGCCGTGACGCTGACGGTCAACGGCCGCACGCGGACCCTCGACGTACCCGCCGAGCGTCGCCTGGTCGACCTGCTGCACGACGACCTGCACCTGGACAGCGTGAAGCTGGGCTGCGGTGTCGGTGAATGCGGCGCGTGCACCGTGATCCTCGACGGCCAGCCGGTCGACGCCTGCCTGGTGCTGGCGGTCGAGGTGGACGGGGCGACGGTGGAGACGGCGGAGGGGGAGGCGCTGCCCGGCCCGGCCGGCCCGCGGCTGTCGGACCTCCAGTCCGCGCTCATCGACCGGGGCGCGATCCAGTGCGGCTTCTGCACCCCGGGGATCGTCAACTCGGCGCGCGCACTGCTGCGGGCGAACCCCGCCCCGGGTCGCGACGAGATCGTCGAGGCCCTCGCCGGAAACTACTGCCGCTGCACCGGCTACGAGCCGGTCATCGAGGCCGTGGAGACGGTCGCGCGAGGTCGCGGCGCGTCGCGTGAGGCCGGGGTCGGGAAGGGCGGCACCGGACCCGCCGGCGGCACCGGACCCGCCGGCGGCCCCGAGCCCGCAGTCCCGACCGCCCCGGGATCCGGTGCGCCGTTCGTCGGCACGGCCGTGCCCCGGATCGACGGTCCGGCCAAGGTCATGGGGACCGCGGCGTTCGTTCGCGACCTGGCGGTCCCCGGCATGCTCCACGCGCGACTCGTGACATCGCCGCACGCCGCGGCGCGGATCCGCCGTATCGACACGTCCCGCGCCGCCGCCATGCCCGGCGTCGCCGCGGTCCTCACCGGCGCGGACGTGGACGTGAGGCTCGGCCTCTACATGGAGGACAAGCCGGTCCTCGCCCGGGACGTCGTGCGGTACGCCGGCGAGGCGGTGGCGGCCGTCGCCGCGGATACCGCGACCGAGGCGGAGGCCGCGTGCGCGGCGATCCGGGTCGAGTACGAGCCCACGGAGCCAGTACTGGACGTCGAGGCGGCGCTCGCCGAGGGCGCCCCGCAGGTCCATCCGGATCTCGCGCGGTACGCGTGGATGCGGGGCGTCTTCTTCCCGGAGCCCGGACACAACGTCGCCCACCACCAGAAGATCCGCAGGGGCGACGTGCAGCGCGGGTTCGACGAGGCCGACCGCGTCTTCGAGTTCCGCTTTGCCAACCCGCCCGTCCAGCATGCCCCGCTCGAGACGCACGCCGCCCTCGTGGTGGCCCGCCCGGACGGCCGGGTGGAGATCGTGACCTCGGCCCAGTCGCCGTTCACCGTCCGGCAGCTCTTCTGCCGCGCGTTCGGGCTCCCGCTGCAGCGCGTGCGCGTGCGCGTCCCGTACGTGGGCGGCGGCTTCGGCGGCAAGGCCGGGATCCACCTGGAACCGCTCGCGTACTGCCTGTCGCGCGCCGCGGGCGGACGTCCCGTCCGGCTGGTGGCGACGCGCGAGGAGGAGTTCCACACGCTGCCCTCGCGGCAGGGCCTGCACAGCACGATCCGGACCGGCGTGACCGCAGATGGGCGGATCACGGCGCTGGAGGTCCGCTATCTCTGGGACGCCGGGGCCTACGCGGACTACGGCGTGAACATCGGGCGGGCCGCCGCGTACGCGGGGGCCGGTCCGTACGCGATCCCGAACTGCCGGATCGACTCGATCGTCGTCTACACCAACCGGGTCTTCGGGACCGCCTACCGCGGCTTCGGGCACCTCGAGGTGCTGTGGGGCATCGAGCGGAACATGGACCTGGTCGCCCGCGCGATCGGGATCGACCCCGTCGAGTTCCGGCTCCGGAACCTGCTCCGGCCGGGCGACATGACGATCACGGGCGAGCTCGTCACCGAGGGCCACGGCCGTCCCGACGAGTGCCTGCGCCTGGTGGCGGAGGCGATCGGGTGGGACGGACGGCGGGCCGAGCACCCCGTCGCGCCCGGCTCGGGCAGGGTCCGGGGCAGGGGGATCGCCATGCTGCACAAGGCACCGGCGATGCCGACCTCCACGGCGTGCTCGGCGACCATCCTCTTCAACGGCGACGGGTCGGCCAATGTCCTCGTCTCGGGCATCGACTACGGGCAGGGGACGTACACCGCGCTGGCCCAGATCGCCGCGGATGAGCTTCGTCTGCCGCTCGAGAAGATCCACGTCCCGTGGGAGAGCGACACCGAGTTCACGCCGTACGACTGGCAGACGGTCGCCAGCCGGTTCGCGGTGATGGGCGGCAATGCCGTCATCGCGGCCGCGCGCGAGTGCCTGGACCAGCTGCGCGCGCTCGCGGGGCAGGTGCTCCACGTGCCGCCGGAGCAGGTCGAGTGCCGCGACGGCCGGGCGTGGGCGACGGGCCATCCGGAGCGGACGCTCGACTACGCCGAGCTCGCCCTGGGCTACACGTACCCGGACGGGACGAGCGTCGGGGGGCCGATCATCGGGAAGGGGCGGTACATCGCCACGGGACTCACCAACCTCGATCCCGAGACGGGGCAGGGCCTGCCGGCGCTCAACTGGACCTACGGCGCGCACGGGGTGGAGGTCGAGGTCGACACGGACACGGGCCAGGTGCACGTGCTCGACGTGGCCTCCGCGTTCGACGTCGGGAAGGTGCTCAACCCGCAGCAGTGCCGGGCGCAGGTGGTGGGCGGTGTCGTGCAGGGCGTGGGGTCCGCCCTGCTCGAGAAGTTCGTCTTCGAGGACGGCCGCCTCCTCAACGACTCGTTCACCGACTACCGGATCCCCACCGCCCGCGACATCCCGGACCGGATGCGGCAGTTCTTCGTCGAGACCCCGCACCCCCAAGGGCCCTACGGCGCGCGCGGCGTGGCCGAGCACCCGATGATCTCGGTCCCGAGCGCCGTCGGGAACGCCGTTGCGAACGCGACGGGCGTGGAGTTCTTCGACCTGCCGATGGACGCGGAGCGGGTCTACCTCGGGCTGAAACGGGCCGCCCGGGCGTCCGGCTCGGTCGAGGGGCAGGCAGGCAGCACGGCCGGCGAACCGGCCGTGGCCCGGTAGGCGCCGCCGTGGGACGGCTGGTGCTGGTCCACCGCGACAGCTACCACGACTCGGTCCGCCTCATGCGTCTCTCCGAGACGCTGCGGGCCCTCGACTCGGTCGCCGACGCGGCGGTCGTCATGGGCACGCCGGCGAACCGCGCGCTGCTGACGGAGCAGGGGTACCGCGGCGCGGACCTCGAGGGGGCGGGGCCGAATGACCTCGTGGTCGCCGTGCTGGGCGACGTCACGCGATCGGCCGTGGAGGCCGAGGTCGAACGCCTGCTGCGGGTCGTGCCGTCCGGCGACCCGGACACCGGGGGCACGCGACCGGCCAGCCTCCGCGAGGCGCTGGACGGGCACCCCGAGGCCGGCCTCGTCCTCGTCTCGGTCCCCGGCGAGCATGCGGCCCGCGAGGCACGCCTGGCCCTGAGACGCGGCCGGCACGTGATGCTCTTCTCGGACAACGTCTCCGTG
>JAJYGK010000113.1 GCA_021790715.1 Chloroflexota bacterium | reverse complement strand
GAGCCCGAGGAGGCGCTGCGCCTCGGCTGGGCCCACGGCGCCCTCGTCACGACGTATCCCGGCGACACGACGATGGCCACGCTCGCGCAGGTGCGGGCGCTCGCGCAGGGCGGCTCGGCCCGCATCCAGCGCTGAGGGAGAGGCGCGAAGGCGGCGCCGGGCACTATCCGGCGATCAGGTGATCGGCGGCGAAGATCAGCACGGCCGCCGACGCGAGGGCGGCGAGGATCGCCGCGACGAGCGCCGGGTGGCGGGACATCCGCCGCGCCGCCGCGCCCAGGGCGGCGAGATCCGTGCGGCTCTCGGGATCGTCCGCGAGGCGGCGCCACGCGACGGCCAGGCCGAGCACCAGGGCGAGGGCCGGCGCCGCGAGCAGCACCACGGCGGCCAGCTCGCGCGGAAGTGCGCCGAAGAAGTCGAAGATCACCCACGCGGCCCGCGCCGGCTGGTATTCGCGCGGCTGCATGAGGCGCACCGTGGCGGCCGACAGGAACGCGAGCGAGGGCAGGACGAGCGCGACGGCGAGCAGGGACGCGAGCGCCTGCACGCGGGAGTGACCGGTCATGTCGGGGCCTCCGGGAAGGGACAGGGGAGTGGCGCGCGCCGCGAGGGCGCCGCGCACGACGTCGGCGACGACGCCCGGCGAGGGCGGCGCCTCTTCGAGCAGGGCGGCGAGTTCGTCCCCGTACCGGGCCCGCCACGCACGCGGATAGAGGCCGACCAGCAGACGTGACAGGACCGGCGGACTCGTCCGCGGTCTCACGTGGCCGCCAGCCTTCCGAGGCCGGCACCGACGAGCCGTTCCATGGTGACCAGCCGGGCGCGCAGGAGATCGCGGCCCGCGCCGGTCAGACGGTAGGGCCTCCGCCGGTCATCCGATTCGAGCGGCTCGATGAGCCCTTCCGCCTCGAGCCGGGGGATCGCGCCGTAGAGCGTCCCGGGCCCGAGGCGCACGCCGGCGAACGATTCCACGTCCCGCACGATGGCATAGCCGTGCTTCGGACCGGCCGCCAGGCTGGCGAGGATCAGCAGCGCCGGATCCGGGGGTTGCGCACCGGGGGTCGGGTGTCTTGGCATCGGGCGCTCCACGTGCGGGTCGTAGCGTGATAGATCGTAGCACGACCTATTCTCCTCGTCCACGGCGCCGTCGGTGCGCTGCGAAACCTCCGCAACCGAAGTCCCGCGTCGTCGTAGTGTCCATCCCGGACGTGGAGGTCGGGGGGCGGGAGGGAGCACATGGGCGTGGCCGGAGGCGGCCGGCGCTGGCTGCGACGTGACCGTCGGTTCGGGGCCGCGATCGTCGCCGTCGCCGTCGTCCTGGCGACGTCGATCGCAGGGCTTGCGCTGGTGTCGAGGCCTGCCGCGGCTCCCTCGGCATCCGGTGCACCCGGAGCATCGATCGCCGCCGCGCTGCCGGCCTGGTCCTCGCTCGATCGGCGGTGGGGCCCCTACCTCTCGGAGCGCGAGTGGGGCAACCCGCGCGAGTCCCTGGGCGGGAGCGGCTGGGGCCTCGGCTACTCGCTGGCGATGCGGACGCCGTACGCCTGGGGAGAGGATGGCATCGCGGGTCTGGAGGACGACCAGGGGCAGTTCCACGTCGCCTGGGCGTTCTGGGACGGGACGCAGCGCCACATCACCGAGCGCCTGTACGGGCTCGACAACGCCCAGGGCCCCCACGGCGAGACGATCGCCGAGAACCGCATCTTCCACGAGGCCACGCCGACCGCGTCGTACCTGCGCTACGAGTACCACTACCCGACGTTCCAGCCGCTGGACCAGGTGCCGCCTCTCGACGCCATCGACACGGGCGCGGGGACGTTCACGATCCAGCTGGAGGCCGCCCGGGTGGACGACCACGGGTTCGCGCTGCGGGCGACCGCGACCAACACGAGCTCGGCGCCGGCCCGCCTGGACGTCGCGCTCAAGGGCTGGCTCGCACCGGCAGGATCGGCCGGTGCCGTGCCCGGCGGGTCGGTCGTCGCGACGACGGCGGGCACCGGTGCCGGCCGGTCGGGGATCGCCATCCGGGGATCGTCGTCCACGGTCGCCCTGGTTCCGGTCACGCCGGTCGCGGGGATCGAGGTCACGGACGACAAGGCCGCCCTCGACCGCGACATGCGGGCGGGGCGCCTGGTCGAGGGAGCCGGGCGGATCGGCGCCCTGGAGGAGCGCGCGGACCTCGCCCCGGGCATCTCGGTCTCGTGGCTGTTCGGGATGGCCGAGACGGCAGGCACGGACGCGCAGAGCGTGGCGGCCGCGACCGTGCGTGCCTCGTCGATCGCCTCCGACGTCGGCGCCGTCGTGCAGGCGCGCCGCCTGGAGGCTGCCGGCGTCTTCGCCGGACAGGTCACGCAGCACGAGGCGCTGTATCGCCAGCTCCTGATGGACCTGCTGTGGAACCAGTCGCTGTACCGGTGGGACGGCACCGGGGCATCCTGGTCCGGCACCGTCGATGCCCACGACGTGCTGATCATGCCCGACACGTGGGAGTTCCCCTGGCCGGCCAGCTGGGACGGCGCCTTCCAGGCGGTGGCGGCCTCGCTCGTCGACCGGACGCTGGCCGAGGACCAGCTGGCGTTCTTCCTGTCGCCGCGCTGGCAGCAGCCGGACGGCCACGTGCCGTGCGCGGAGTGGGTCATGAGCGACGAGTGCCCGCCGATCCTGGGCTGGGCCGCCTGGGCCGTCTCCGGCGACGGCGCGGACACGGCGTTCCTGCGGGCGATCTACCCGCGGCTCGCGCTCCAGTACCGCTACTGGGAGTCGCAGCTGCAGGACACGAAGCGACCGGGGCTCTATGCGGCCGGGTTCCTGGGCATGGACGATCTGCCGCGCTTCGGAGGCCCGGAGGCCGATGCGTCGGGTTGGATGGCGCTCTTCGCGCGGTCGATGGCGGAGATCGCGCGGGCGACGGGCGATGCGCAGGGAGCGGCCACGTACGCGCAGGACCTGGCGACGATCGATGCTGCCGTCAACCGCTTCCTGTGGAACGACGCCGCTGGCATCTACGAGGACCTGGACACGTCGGGGGGCTTCGTGGACGCGCCCTCGTACGCGGGACTCGTGCCCCTCATCGCGGGCATCGTGCCGCCCGACCGGCAGGCACGCCTCGTGGCCGCGCTGGGCGATCCCGCCCGCTTCCTCTCCGTCGCCGGCGTGCGCAGCCTCTCGAAGGCGAGCCGCCTGTACCAGCCCGGCTATGCGACCGCGGCCGGCGTCAACTCGAACTGGCTCGGCCCGGTCTGGGTGCCCATCACCTACATGCTGGTCCAGGCCCTGGGGCCCGTCGATCCGTCTCTGGCGGCGACGATCCGGGACCGCGTCGTCGCCGCGGTGGAGGCGGACTGGCAGCGCACGGGCCACGTGCACGAGTACTACGACGCGGAGACGGGCCGCGGGATCGGGGCCGACGCGCAGACGGGCTGGACGGCGCTCGTGGCGAACCTGATCCGGCAGGCCTGGCCAGCGCCGTGAGGGCCCCAGAACGTGTCCTGAGCGCCGTTCGGCCAGCGACTCTGTCCGCTCCGCGGTGCAGCGGCGCTGGGCCGTGGCGGAGGGCCGCTTGCCCACCCGCGGCGTGATCTGGCGAGCCGACTGCGCCAGGATGGACTCCCCCTGGGGCGGGCTGAGCGTGCCCCCGACGAGCTGGGACGTCACCTCGACACGCGGCGCAGGGCCGAGTCCCAGCGAGTGGTCCAGCAGCACCTCTCCTCAGGTCCCACACCGCCCCGCTCGCCGCTCGCCGCCCGCCCGCTCGCCCCGCGCCGACACCGCCGGCCCACATCGCCAGCCGGGCTCGCATCGCCTCCCGGCAGGCCCGCATCCCACACCGCTGGCCCGCTCGCCTGCCGGCCCGCTTCGCCACCCGCTGGCCCCGCTCCGCCTGCCGACCCCGCCGACAGGGCCGCCCGCTGGATATGCGTGGCCGTGCTGCTATGCGGGCTCCCGCGGCCGGACGGCCGGGGTCGGGCCGACAGAGGGGCAGTTTCGGACTGCCGCACGTCGCGATAGGCCCTCCGCCCCGCACGGTCCGGGCGGGCGAAGGAGCGCCGCGAGCCGGTTCCGCGGGGCCCGGGGTCGTGGCGACCGCATACCAGCATCCGGGGGACTATCCAGGGGTCCCATCGGCCGCCAGCGCCGTTACCAGCACCCGGGGGACTATCTGGGGGTGCCGCGCGCGAAGCCGCGCACGCGACCGCGCACGAGGGCAGCTGGGTGCCGCACGAGGCCGCCGAATGCCACCATCATTCCCAGCCGCCATCGCCGACGCGGCCACCTCCCCGCCGCTCGGTCGCCTGCGCTGCAACACCAGGAGCAGAGCGTGGCCCGGCTCGATCGCGAGGCCCGGATCGGGGTCTCGTCTCTCCGCCGACAGTGACAAAGTCGCTGGCCGCTTGCGGGTGACAGAATCGCTGGCCGTTCACAAGGGCGCGCACGCGTCTTGACACGCGAGGCAGGCGGCCCGTATCCTCCGCGGGCGGCGTAAGCAGGCGCCCTGCAGATGGAGTGGTTCCACCAGATGTCGGTTTCGCAGCTTCTCACCACGAGGCGCACCCGGGCGGGCGTTGCCGCACCCGGGTACCTCGGGAGATCTGTGCCCATCGCAGGGTGACGCGAGGCGGGTGACCGCCGGGCGGGCAACTCGGAGCCGTGGGCCGGATCGGGACCCACGGTTTTTTGATGCCATGCGTGGCACGCGAGCCGTGGGTCGGCGCGACGGGAATCGTCGCGCAACGTCAGATGACGACAGGCCCGCGGCTCGTTCGATGCGCGGGCCTCCAGCGAAGGAGGTGCAGACATGGCGATCACCCTGTTCCCGCGCCTGGGCGCGTCGCGTCGGGCGGGCGATCCCGTGCCCGCGCCCGGTGACGCGCGGCCGGGTCCGGAGACGACCGGGCGGACGGCCGCGCCGGCGCTGCTCGTGGAGGGCGTCACCAAGCGGTTCGTCGTCGGCCGGGAGCACCGCGTCGTCGATGCGATCCGGGACGTCTCGCTGACCGTCGATCGCGGGCACATCTACGGCGTGCTCGGGGCGAACGGCAGCGGCAAGTCGACGCTGATCCGCCTCGTCAGCACGCTGCTGACGATCGACGCCGGACGGGTCGAGATCTTCGGCCACGACATCGAGCGCGACGAGATGGCCGTGAAGCGCTGCATCAACCGCGTCAGCGTCGATGCCGCGTTCTTCAAGAAGCTCTCGCCGTACGAGAACCTCGCGTTCGCCGCCCGGCTGTACGGGCTCGACGCGGGAGTGGCGCGCCGCGAGTCGGCACGGATCCTGGGGCGCCTCGGCATCGCCGAGAAGCGCCTGGGACAGCCCACCGAGCAGCTCAGCCGGGGGATGCAGCAGAAGGTCGCGATCGCGCGAGCGCTGCTGACGAGCCCGATGCTCCTGCTCCTGGACGAGCCGACGACCGGTCTCGACCCGCGCTCGAAGGTGGACGTGCAGGTCTTCATCGAGGATCTGCGGGACACCCACGACGCCGCGATCGTGCTGACCACGCACGACCTCGACGAGGCGGATCGCCTGTGCGACCGCATCGCCGTGCTCGACGGTGGACGGGTCGTCGCCGACGGCACCCCGGCCGAGCTCAAGGCCCGGGTCGCGCGCGAGCGCGGCGAGCCGCCGACGCTCGAGAGCGTCTTCATGGCCTACACCGGCCGCTCCCTCGACGAGGACGTCGAGGAGGGCGAGGCGGAGGAGGCCGGGGCGTAGGTCCCGGCGACCGGGCGAAGGTCGCCCGGACCGTCGGCCGGCACCAGCCGGCCGGCACCACTGGCTCGAAACGCATGCATACGCGGCGCAGACACGCCGCGTCGGAGGACACGCCGATGTTCCAGCCCAGCCATCTGCTGCTGGTCGAGGCCCGCCGGGCCGAGATCCGCGCGGAGATCGAGTCCGCGCAGCGGCGGCGCATGGTGCGCCAGCCGCGCCGCACGTCCGTCCGTCGCCGGGTGGGTCGCCAGATGATCCGCGTCGGCGCCCGGCTCGCCGCCGACCCATCGCTTCGGCCGGCCCGCACGACCTGATCGTCGGGCCGGCCCCTCACCCGAAAGGAGCGCATTCGTGACCGCCCTGGGCCACGAACTCAAGGCCAGCTATGCGTTCGTGGAACGCAACTTCAACCTGTCCCGCCGCTACTGGGGATGGGAGATCGCGTACCTCGTGTATGCGATCGCCGGCGCGCTCGCGATCTCGCTGATCGGCGCGCAGCTGAACGATCGTCGCCTGATCCTGTCGCTCATGATCGGGGCGACCTTCTGGAACTACCTCTCGATCGTCTTCAGCTTCGTCGCCGACACGATCTCCTGGGAGCGCTGGGAGGGCACGCTCGAGTACACGATGATGGCGCCGATCCGGCGCCGTACCCACCTGCTCGGCTCGACGCTCTACGCGATCCTGTACGGCCTGGTCCACACGGCGGTCGTGCTGGTCGTGCTCGCGCTGTTCTTCGGCCTCGACATGTCGCGGGCCAACGTCGGGACGGCAGCGGCGTTCATGGTGCTCGGCTCGTTCTCATTCGTCGGGATCGGCATCATGGCCGCCGTCCTGCCGCTGCTCTTCGTCGAGCGCGGCTCGCAGATGACGTTCGTCCTGCAGTCGCTGCTGCTGCTCGTCAGCGGGGTATACGCGCCAGACTCGATCAAATCTGGTCTGCTCAGTTACATCGCGCCGTTCAGCCCGGCAACCCATGTCCTCGACGCCGTGCGGGCCGGCCTGATCAGCGGCACTCCGGTCACGGCGCTGCTCGACCAGGCGGCCGCGCTCGTTGTCATGGGCATCGTGCTGATCCCGATCGGGATGTGGGTCTTCGCGCGTGCCGAGCGCTATGCCAAGCGCACCGGGCGGCTCAAGCGGGTGGGGTGAGCACACGTAGATATCGAGGCCGTGCAGACGGCCTCGCTGCGGCGGAGCCCCCAGTTTGACTGCGCGGCACAGGGGCCGATGGCAAGCGGACTCCCTACGTCGTTCGACCCTTGCGCGCGTTGGTCCACATCCGCACCGTGTTCGTGTCGCGAAGATCGAACGTTCCGCCGCCCCAACGCATCTGATGGAGCGTGATCGAGACGCTGAACCGCCCTGGGTTTCGTG
>JAJYGK010000131.1 GCA_021790715.1 Chloroflexota bacterium | reverse complement strand
TTCCACCCGCTGCCCGCCGCACCGCTCGCGCCGTCGCTCTGGATCGGGCTCGGGCCGATCGGCGTGGGGAGCCTCGCCCTGCTGCGCCTGGCGCAGGCCGGGACGCCGCTGTGGGGCACCGCGGCGCCCGTGGTGGGCACGCTCTCCTCGCTCGTGGCGGCCACCCTGTGGGGCTTCGGCCTGTGGTGGCTGGCCTCGGCGATCCTGCTCCTGGCGGCCTACCTGCGCCGCGGGCAGTTCCCCTACGGCCTCGGCTGGTGGGCCTTCACGTTCCCCCTCGGCGCCTACACCGCGAGCACGGTCGCGCTCGCGCGCGGCTGGCACATGGCCTGGCTCGAGGACGCGGCGCTCGCGCTCTTCGTGCTGCTGCTCGTCTTCTGGGTGGTGGTGTCGGTCGGGACCCTGCGGGCGCTCGCGAGCGGCGAGGTCTGGCGGCGCTGACCCCGCGGCGGCGCTCCCGCCCCGGACCCTTCGCGACGGATCCGCCGCGCGGAGCCGGCCGACGCCCGCGCCGCCGACCGCGTCAGACCGCCGCGGACGACCTGCGGGCCCGTCGGGCCAGCTCGATGAACGGCCGCAGCCGGACGCCGATCTCCTGCTCGGTGCGCCGGAACGCCGCCAGCTTCTGCTCGTCGGTGCCCTGCACCTCGGCCGGGTCCTCGAGCCCCCAGTGGAGCGTCTGGTCCTGGCCGGGCCAGCGCGGGCACGCCTGTCGGGCCCGGTCGCAGACGGTGATCACGTAGTCGAAGGGCTGGCCGAGGAACTCCTGCATCGGCTTCGAGCGCGCGCCGGACCAGTCGATCCCGGCCTCGGCCAGCACCTGCACGGTGAACGGGTTGACGCCCTTCGGTTCCGTGCCGGCGGAGTACACCTCGAAGTCGGCGCCGCCGTCGCGGCGGAGCAGCGCCTCGGCCATCTGGCTGCGCGCCGAGTTCCCGGTGCAGACGAACAGGACGCGGATGGGTGCCTCGGTCATGCGCTCGTCCCCCCTGCCGCGGCCGGCGGCCGCGATCGTGTCCTCCAGGTCGGCCAGCTCGACCTCGAGCCGGTCGAGTTCGTCCCGCTGCCGCGCGATCGCGGCGCGCTGCTCGGCGAGCAGCGGCGCGAGATCTGCGTCCACGGCCCCGCGCTCGAGGCACAGCCGCGCGACCCGTCCGGCGTCGAGCGGCCCGAGCCCCAGGCGGCGCAGCGAGACCACGAGACGGAGGCGCGCCAGGTCCTCGGTGCCGTACTCGCGGTAACCGTTCGTCGCACGTCGCGCCGGCGGCAGTACGCCCGCCGCCTCGTAGAAGCGGACGGCGGACGGGGCGAGCCCCGCCTGACCCGCAAGCTCCGCGATCCTCATGCGCGGACGCTACACCTTCGAGCCAGTTGAAGGTCAAGCCGGCAACACGAAGTCCGGCGTGAAGGGCGGCCGACCGTGCACCGCGGCCGGCGATCGCCCTCGATCCCCCGCGTTCCCGGAGCCCGGAGGTCCCGCCGTCACCAGGCGAACGGGATCAGCCGCCGCGTGCGCGTCGCATACTCGCGGTAGCCCGGCAGTGCCCGTGCGAGCAGCCGTTCCTCGGCGACGATCCGCCGGGCATACGTGCGCCCGAACACGACGGCGACGAGACCCACGACGGGCAGGCTGCGCGACGTGAGGGCGAACCCGATCCAGGCCAGGAGCGTGCCGAGATACCCGGGGTGGCGCACGAACCGGTAGGGGCCGCGCTCGACCACCTGCTGCCGCTCCCCGGTCTGGAGCGTGCGCGTGTACGCGTCCCCGAGCGTGCGCATCGACCACGCACGAACCGCCAGGCCGCCGGCCTCCGTGGCCAGGCCGAGCCAGGCGATCCGACGGGGCAGGCGTGAGCTGGTCGGAGGCCCCGGCAGCAGCGGCAGACAGGCGCCCAGGGCGAACGCGCGGACGATCGCGCGCGTCGTGCCGCGGTCCTCGTCCGTGGCACGCAGGCTCGCGGCACTCCCCTGGCCGCGGACGGTTGCCTCGAGCGCGAAGAAGGCGGCGAGTCCGGCATAGCCGGCGACAAGAGGGAGCGAGACGCGTCGCTGCGGGGTCATGGGCCGCGATGATAGTCGCGCCGCGGCCGGTGACGCCGGCGCCGTGGGACCACCATGACGGAGCGACCGTCGCGAACAGAGGAAGAGCCCCGGCACGTGGCCGGGGCTCCGTCGTCTCCGGGGAGGGAGGGGGGAGGGAGACGCTGGAGAGGATGTTCGCTCCCGACCCTGAACGTGTCCTGAAAACGCGACCGCGCGCGACCTCAGAACGCCCCGAATCCCCGGACGAAGCCGGCGAACAACTCGGGAGCGCTGGACATCGCCCCGTGGCCCTGGTCCGGGATCTCCTGCACGCGCGCGTCCGGCAGGGCGCCCGCCACGAGCGTCACCATCGAGCGCAGCTGCCGCGGGCTCGTGGCGCCGGCCAGCAGCAGTGTCGGGACGTCGAACCCGGCGAAGCGTTCGGGCTCGAACCGGAATGCCCCCAGCGCCTCGAGCTCGGGGACGAACACGTCCACGTTGGCCAGCAGGAGGCGCCAGAACGGGCTGCCTCGCATCGACTCCACCGCAGGCTGGGGCATCCCGTTGACCTCGTGCAGCAGCGTCGCCACCGCGTCGTCGGGGGTCCCCGCTGCGAGCGCCGCGCGGATGTGCTCCACCGTCGGCCCGGGCGGCGCCCCGAACGGAGCCGGCTCGTACAGCACGAGGCGGTCGGCACCGCTCCGGGAGAGCCGGACGCCGTACAGGGCGCACCACGCTCCGTACGAGTGCCCGACCACGACCGCCGGGTGTCCGAGCCGGTCGATGGCCGCCGCGACGTCCTCGAAGTCGCGCTCGATGGCGTGGTCCGCGCCGAACGGGCCGCTGCCGACACGCCCGCGTCGGTGCAGCACGCCGACGGTGAAGGTCCGGGCCAGGACCGCGACCAGCGCCGGACTCACCCGCGGATCGACGAAGGCACCGTGCACCAGGAGCAGCGCCGGGCCGGAGCCGGCCAGTTCGAGCGACAGACGCGTCCCGTCCGCGGACGTCACCGTTTGCATGTGCCCATTCTGTCCGGTCCGGGGCGACGGGTTCGATTCGGGCGGTGGGATCGACCGGCACGGCCGAACGGAGACTCCCGCCGGCCCCGTCAGATCGCGCGGGACCCGATCGCCGACGCGCGGTCGGCCCATGCCTTCCGGAGGTGCCGGATGAACGCCGCCGCGTGCGCCGAGGCGGTCGCCGGGTAGGTGAACTCGAGCCCCTGGTCGGCACGCGACCGACCTCTCCGGCGCCGCTCCGCCGGCCGCAGGGCCTCGCCCCCGGCTGCGGCGGGCACGGCCAGCGTCACCCGACCGACGAGCGGGGAGAGTGTGATCGCGATGTCCCGCAGGCCGGCCAGGTCGGCCAGGTGGGGAGCCGGCCCGTCGACCAGCGCCACCCGCGTGGCCGTCACCGCCGCCGTGGCCGGGCGGGGGCTCGCCTCGCGGCGGGGGGCGTAGAACGCCGCCAGGACGGGCTCGGGCGCCAGCGCGTCGCCGAGCGACCGCACGGAGCGCATCGCCTCGTCCTCCTGCCCGAAGAGGCGGCCGACCTCGGGATCGAAGTCCGCGACGCCGGGGGCATACCGGCGCAGCAGGGACCGCGTCCCGTCCGCCGGCAGGAACCGGTGGAGGAGATCCGCCATGACGTCGGCCTCGGCACGCAACTCGCCGGGCAGGAGGAACACGCTGCTGCCGCCGCGCGTCGCGACCTCCAGCTCGACCACCTCGCGCCCGCCGACGCGGATCCCGCACAGCGCCTCGACCGCGACGAAGCGCGCGTCGATCCCCCAGTCCAGCAGGTAGCGATCGGGCGGCAGGTGGTCGACCATCCAGACCAGCTGGCGATCGGTCAGCAGCAGGAGGCCGGCACGCCGCTCGGCCCCCCGTCCGAATCCCAGCCCGAGCGGCCCGCGGCGCACGGAGTCGGGCGGGCGCTCCACCGCGTAGAGGATCCGTTCCTCCGGGTCGAGCAGTCCCTCCAGGCCGCGCACGAACCGGGGCGGCAACCGGTTCAGGCGGTACTCGGATCGGGAGTGCGGCGTCGTGAAACGCCGCTCCCCGGGATCGCGGCCGACCGGCTGCCACGCACGGCCCCCGACGACGCGCCCCTGCTGGCGACGCACGCGATGCCGCTGCCGTCCCTCCAGCGCCAGCCGCTCGGCCGCCTCGGCCTCCAGCCAGCGTCCCTCCGGGAGCCGCGCGACCGTGCGGACGATCGACAGTGGCGGCAGCGGTTGCCCCGGCAGGCGCGTCACGAGGACCGTTCGCACTCCCTCGGCGAGGGCGCCGGCCGTCTCCACCGAGACACGGCACCCGGCGAAGCTGGAGACGGGCAGCGCGATCAGGGCGGGGAGCTCGGTCCCGTCGCCGGCGTCGCTCTCCTCCACGTGGCCGCGGTCGAGCCCGAGCCACGCCGTGCCTGCACGCACGCCGGCGATCGCCGGCGCCCCGTCCCGCACCACGATGTCGAGCCCCGGCCCGAGCGCCTCGTCGACGACGACGTCGATGGTCGTCATGGACGCGCTCCCGAGGCCACGGCGGCGGCCCGGCGCACGATCACCGATGGGTGGTGGGCGGCCTCCGCGAGATATGCCTCCGCCCTGCGGTCGGGCTCGAACTCGCGCAGTGCCCGGACGGCGGCCGCGGCGCGGTACGGGTCATCCGTGCGGCGCGACATGCGGCCCAGCGGATCGATCGCCTCGGCTCGCCGGCGTGCTGCGAGCACCTCCGCGGCCCGGACCGCGGTTGCCCCGTCCGGATGGTCGAGTGCCCAGACCAGGCGCGCGTCGTAGTCGCGCGGGGTCTCGAGCGGTGCACCGCACCGCTCGCAGCCGGCGGCGTCCCACGGGTTCATCGCGTAGCACGCTGGACAGAAACGGGTGGGGCCGGCGCCCTGGGTCGCGTGCCCCTCCACCATCGGCGGCGCCTGCCGCTCCGATGTCCCGGACACGATCTACCTCCATCAGTGAGGTAGAAGCCGTCAGCGAGATCGCGGATCGTCGCGCTGCGACGGGCGGGCTTCATCGCCGGAGCGGGAATCGTACCGCCGATGCGCGCCGGAGGTGTCCACGGGCCGTTCCGCGTAGACTGCAGGGTGGCGATGAGGCTCGCCGGTCCCGGCACCCCGGGGCGAACGGCACCCGCTGACGGCCTCTACACGAACACCGTGTGGAGGCACAATGCAGACGCCACAGGCAGGTGATCTCGCCGCCGGTACATTCTCCTCGACTCGTGAAGCCCGTTCCGCGCTGCGGCATGCCCGGATCCGGTCCGCGCGACTGCGCGCCGCCACCGCGCGGCGCAGGGCGCGCGACCGTCACGCGACCCCGGCGACGCGGTTCGCCGCCCGGGCCCGGCTCTCCACCCTGCCCGGCCACGTGGTCGCGACGACACGCAGGCCGCTGGATGGGGACGAGGTCGCGCGACGACTCGATCGCGTGGCCGCCGCGCTCGTCCGCACGATCAGGTCGGTGCCCGCGCCGGGCGTGGCGCCCCTGCGACGGCGCGACATCGCGCTGCTCGCGACGGTCGTCGCCGTCGAGGCCGGCGTCGTCCTGCTCATTGCCTCGGCCATCACGCGATGAACCAGGCCCCGGAGACGGGTCCGACCGGGCGCTCGGGCCGCCGACCATCCTCGCGCCGCCGATCCCCCGCCCAGGGCCCCATCACGATCCTGGCGATCGGGAAGCAGGGGTGGGCCGTCGCCGAACGCCAGGTCGAGCGTCCGACCGCGCTGATCATCGGGGCGATCGCGGAGCAGCTCCGCGGGATCGTCCGCGCGGACACCGGCTGGATGCCGTCGATCGTCGTGCTCGACGGCGCGGGAGCCGATGTGACGGACGAATACCCGGTCGATTGACCCATCCGTCGGGCCGGCGCCGGCCGGTCCACAATCGAGGAAGGCCATGAGACTCCTGATCGTGAGCGACCTGCACGCGACCCTCGCGGCGCTCGAGCGGTCCGGCACCGCCGAGCTGGCGCGCATCCTGCGGACGGGGGCCACGCGCGGGCGTGCGCCCGTTCCCGCCGCGCCCGTGGAGGCCGTTCGGTGACCGGAACAGGCCTCGAGATCGAGCGCAAGTGGCTGCTCGCCGAGGCCCCGTCCGCGGCCGACCTCCAGGCCCTCGGTGCGCGCGCGATCCGGATCGAGCAGGTGTACCTGCGCCCGACCCCGTCGGCGCCCGTGCGACGGATCCGCCGGAGCGAGGGCGACGGCCGGACGGAGTGCACCTACACGGAGAAGGCGGCGCTGTCCGGCATCGTGCGCGAGGAACGCGAGCACGCCATCGATCCAGCCGAGTACCCGCGTCTGCTGGCCGAGGCCGACGCCGGCCGACGCCCGGTCCGCAAGACGCGCCACGTCTTCGCGTACGAGGGCAACGTGCTCGAACTGGACGTGTTCGAGCAGCCGCCGGGCCTCGTGCTCCTCGAGATCGAGTTCGACCGGGAGGACCCTCCCGAGCCCGCCCTGCCGCCACAGCTGCGCGTGGTCCGCGAGGTCTCCACCGACCCGTCCTACTTCAACGTGACTCTCGCCCAGTGGGGGTTCGATCCGACGCGGGACGCCTGACACGTTCCGGCCGGGTGCCGCCTCGGTCAGAGTTCGTCCCGTACGGCGAGTCCCGGCGCGCTCACCACCCGCTCGCCGACGAGCATGGCGAGGGCGCGGCGAGGCGCCGTCTCCTCGTGCTCGTCGATCAGTGCGCGACGCACGGCTTCGCGCTTCAGGGCGTACGAGTGCATCTCCTCGGACAGGTCCTCGAGCCGCTGCACCTCGTGGCCCAGCAGCGCGTCGCGCACCTGGCGGGGGCAGTCCCGCAGCACGAGATCGAGGTGGGGCAGGCACAGGCCGTGTCCCGCCCGAAGCCGCGACCCTCCCTCCGCTGTCGCCCAGTCCGCGGCAAGCGCGCGAGCGCGGTCGCTCGCCGTCGCGCGGAGGATGTCGCAGGCCGGGCACGGCGTGCCGGCCCGGAGGGCGGTAATGCCTCGGGGACCAGGCAGTGGCTGCCGCCCGGGCCCGTCCCCGGACGGCGGAGGCTCCCGGTCGAGCGCTGCGGCCATCCGGTCGACCAGCGGGGCATACGCGAG
>JAJYGK010000018.1 GCA_021790715.1 Chloroflexota bacterium | reverse complement strand
GGCGAGGCTGGCGCGCGAGCAGCCGCCGGTTCCCGTCCACAGGTTGCGCACGGATGGTGCGCAGGACGAGGTGCGGCGGCGGGTCGAGTCGCTGGCGCCCACGGCAGCGGGATAGAACGTCCGTTCGCATCCGGCGGCGGGCGTAGTATCCTCGGACCATGCCTCCCTTCAGGCTCGTCGCTCCATTCCAGCCGACGGGCGACCAGCCGCAGGCGATCGAGCGCCTCGCGGACGGGCTCGCCCGGGGCATGAAGCACCAGACGCTGATGGGCGTCACCGGTTCGGGCAAGACCTGGACCATCTCGAACGTCATCGAGCGCCACCAGCGACCCACGCTGGTGCTGGCGCACAACAAGACCCTCGCGGCGCAGCTGTACAGCGAGTTCCGCGAGTTCTTCCCCGAGAACGCCGTCGAGTACTTCGTCTCGTACTTCGACTACTACCAGCCCGAGGCGTACCTGCCCCGCAGCGACACGTACATCGAGAAGGACTCGAGCCGCAACGACGAGATCGACAAGCTCCGCCACGCGGCCACGAAGGCGCTCTTCGAGCGCCGCGACGTCATCATCGTCGCCTCCGTCAGCTGCATCTACGGCCTCGGCGCGCCGGTCGACTACGGCGCCACCGTCATCCGGCTTCGCGTCGGCGGCCAGTACCGCCGCGACGGCGTGCTCCGCCAGCTCGTCGACCTGCAGTACCAGCGCAACGACGCCGCGCTGACGCGTGCCCGCTTCCGGGTTCGTGGCGACACGCTCGAGCTGCAGCCCGCCTACGACGACTTCGTGGTGCGGGTGCAGTTCTTCGGCGACGAGGTCGAGCGGATCCTCGAGATCGACCCGCTCACGGGAGAGGTGCTGGCCGAGCGGAAGGACGTCTCGATCTACCCGGCGTCGCACTACGTGACGCCGGCCGAGAAGCTCCGCGAGGCGGTCGTCGACATCGAGGCCGAGATGGAGGAGCGCTGCACGCAGCTCGACGCCGAGGGGCGCGCGCTCGAGTCGGCGCGGTTGCGGCAGCGCACGACGTTCGACCTCGAGATGATGCGCGAGCTGGGCTTCTGCTCCGGCATCGAGAACTACTCGCGGCACCTGGCGCGGCGCCCGGCCGGGTCCCGGCCGTGGACGCTGCTCGACTACTTCCCCCCGGACTGGCTGCTGGTCGTCGACGAGAGCCACATGACCATCCCGCAGGTCGTCGGGATGTACAAGAACGACCGGACCCGCAAGGAGATCCTGGTCGACTTCGGGTTCCGCCTGCCCTCCGCCCTGGACAACCGGCCGCTCACGTTCGAGGAGTTCGACGAGCACCTGAACCAGGTGATCTACATGAGCGCGACGCCGGCCGCCTACGAGCTCCAGCGCAGCGAGCAGGTGGCCGAGCAGCTGATCCGTCCCACCGGCATCGTCGACCCGCCCATCGAGGTCCGGAAGACGCGCGGCCAGATCGACGACCTGCTCGACCGCATCCACGGCCGCGTCGAGCGCGGCGAGCGCGTGCTCGTGACCACGCTGACCAAGAAGATGGCCGAGGACCTCGCCGAGTACCTGAAGGACCTCGGCGTCAAGGTGGCGTACCTGCACAGCGAGGTCGACACCCTGGAGCGCGTGCAGATCCTGCGCGACCTGCGGCTCGGCGTCTACGACGTGCTGGTCGGCATCAACCTCCTGCGGGAGGGGATCGACCTGCCCGAGGTGACGCTGGTGGCGATCCTGGACGCCGACAAGGAGGGCTTCCTGCGGAGCGCGTGGTCGCTGATCCAGGTGGCCGGCCGCGCGGCGCGGAACGTCGGCGGCGAGGTCGTCATGTACGCCGACACGACGACGGACTCGATGAAGCTGGCGATCACGGAGACCGAACGGCGGAGGGCGATCCAGACCGCCTACAACCGCGAGCACGGCATCGAGCCGACCACGATCGTCAAGGAGGTCCACGACCTGAACGATCGCCTGCGCGCGGTCGCGGAGGCGCCGGGTGCCTGGGTCGAGGCCGGCGGCGGACGCGAGCTCTCCGTGATGAGCCGCGACCAGGTGACGCAGCTCGTCTCCCGCATGGAGGCCGAGATGCGGGCGGCGGCGCGGGAGCTCGAGTTCGAGAAGGCGGCCGCCCTGCGCGACGAGATCCAGCAGATCCGCCTGCGCGTCCTCGAGGAGGACGCCTCCCTCGAGGTGGAGCGGGCAGCGGAAGGTGCCGCTGCGGCGGCCCGCGGCGGGCGTCCGGGGCGGCGAATCGCCGGAGACCGCGCCGGCCGGGGCGGCGTGCCGGCGGGGGCACACGGCGCGCAGGCGGGGGACGGATCGCGAGGCGACCGTGCCGGCCGTGCGGCGGGTCGCGAAGGCCCGGGCGGAACCGACATCGACGCGCGGGGCATCCACGTGTCGGCCGTGGAGGTCCTGCCCGCGGCGGAGGAGCCGGCGCTCGCCGTCGCCGCCGTCGAGGGCACGTCGACGGACGAGGGGACGGCGTCCGACTGGCTGCCCGGCATCCGCGACGAGCACGACGATGAAGGCGGCTGGCAGGCGAAGTGGCTCGAGCGCCAGGCCTGGGACCACCGCGTCACGCCGAACGTCATCCGTCGGACCGGCCAGCGTCCGAAGCGCCGGAGGTAGCCGGGGATCCGGTCGGGCCCGGCGCCCGCTCGCTCAGTCGGACTCCTCCGCGTCGACCTCGGGGATCCGCTCGGCCACCCGGCGCAGCTGCGGGCCACGGGCCGCCACGTCGGGGTGCTCCGCCATCGCCGCGCCGAGGCAGGCCGCTGTTCAGCCCGCTGGCGAGATCGGCCAGCGCCGTGCGCTCCACGACCGCGACGAGATGGCCTTCGGCATCGCGGACGGCGTAGTCGCCGGCGCGAGCGCCTCGCGGCGAGTGGCGGCCTGCTGGCCGGTCAGCCGGCGCGCTCGCGGTGCGCCGCGAACAGCTCGACGGTCTCGCGCAGGAACGCCGGGATGTCGTCGACCACGCGGCCCCAGACCATTCCCTGGTCGGAGAACGCCGGCTCGTCGACCCAGGTCGCGCCCGCGTTCACCATGTCGTCCCGGATCCCCCTCGATCCGGTGGCGCGCACGCCCCGGACGATCCCGGCCGAGATCGCGATGAGACCGCCGTGGCAGATGATCGCGATCGGCTTTCCGGCGGCGCGGACCGCGGCAACGAGCCCGGTGACCTCTGGGTATCGGCGGAGCTTGTCGGGCGCCCATCCGCCGGGGATCACGAGCGCGTCGAACGACGCTTCCGAGACGTCGGCCGCGAGGGTCTCGACGTACACCTCGAGCCCGTTCTTGCCGTGCACCGGGCCGCGGGCCATGCCCACGCTCGTCACGCGCGCCCCTTCCTCGCGAAGGCGCATCACGGTGCACCAGTACTCCAGGTCCTCGACGCCCTCGGCAGCGAGCACGCCGACCCGCATCCCGTCCAGCCGCATCGCGATCCCTCCCGGCAGCCTCCGACGGCCGCGATTCTAGCCCCGGCGCGGATGCTGCCGCCCCGCTGCGGACGGCGTCACGCCGTTCGACACGCCGCTGTGAGGCTTCTCCGGCACGCCCTGCCGGCGCATGCTGCTTGACAGTCCCGGCGGCGGCCGGTAAGGTGCCCGCCACGATGTACCTCGTTGCACTGAAGTCGAAGCTCTGGCGGCCCTGCCGGGAGGCACGGGCCTAGGGGCTTCGCGTCGGACGACGAGCGGGGCCTCCAGGCACGGAGGTCCCGAAGGGCCGCGGAACCGCGATGGTGTCCGCGGCTTTTTCGTGTCCGTCGGCTGAACCGACGAGACGAGGACGGACCTCCCGCCCGGCCCCTCCACGCGGAGGAATGCGGGATGCGAGCGATCGTGGTCGGTGATGGACCGATGGGCAGCGCGGTGGCGTCCGCGCTGCGCGATCGGGGCGACGGAGTGACGCTGCTCGGGCGACCGGCCGGGACCCATCCGCCGGCGAGGTTCGGCGGGGCGGACGTGGTGTTCGAGTTCTCGCGCGGGGACGCCGTGCTGCCGAACGTTGCCGCGGCGCTCGCCGGCGGGTGCCGTGCGTTCGTCGTCGGCACCACCGCGTGGACCGTCGATCGCGCCGAGATCGCCGCGATCCTCTCGCAGCACGGGGCCGCGGCGGTCGTGTCGGCGAACTTCAGCCCCGGCGTGAACCTGCTGGGACGGCTGGTCGAGGCCGCGAGTGCGATGTTCGGCGCCCTGCCCGCCTACGACCCGTACGTCGTGGAGTGGCACCGGCGCGGCAAGGCCGACCGCCCGTCGGGCACGGCGCTCGAGCTCGGCAGGCGCATCCTGGACGCGCATCCGGCGAAGCGTCGCCTCGCCGACGGGTCGCGGGACGGTCCACCCGCCCCCGACGAGCTGGAGGTCGTGGGCGTGCGCGCGGGCTCGTCGCCGGGGATGCACCTCGTCGGCTTCGACGCGCCCGGCGAGACGATCGAGCTGCGCCTCACGGCACGAGACCGCTCCGCATACGCGCTCGGGGCGATCGCCGCGGCCGACTGGCTGCTGCGCGCTCCGCGCCGCCCCGGCATCCATGCCTTCGACGCCGTCGTCGACGAGCTGCTGCGCACCGCGGAGGTGCGCGCGCCCCGCACCGGAACCCCGCGCCCGGGCAACCCCGACACGCCCGCGCCGATGCGGGCGATCACCGTCGACCAGCCGACCGCCCTGCGGACCACTGGAGGACCACGATGAACCCGTTCGACCGCCACCAGCCTGCCGCGACCCCCGCCACCCGCATCCGGGGCGCGTTCACCGCCCTCGTCACGCCGTTCGACGAGACCGGCGGCATCGACGACGCCGCGCTCGCGCGGCTCCTCGACCACCAGCTCGCCGGCGGCATCGACGGGCTCGTGCCATGCGGCACGACCGGCGAGTCACCGACCCTCGCACCGGCCGAGCGCGAGCGGGTGATCGAGGCCGCGGTCCGCGCCGCGGCCGAGTGGCGCCCGGCGCAGATCGAGGGCAGTGCCGGCATTCCGACGGACACCGCCGTCTCCGTCCGGCCCGTGGTCGTGGCCGGGACCGGCACCAACGACACTGCCGCGACGATCCGCGCCACCAGGCGAGCCGCCGAGCTCGGCGCCGACGCGGCCCTGGTCGTGACGCCGTACTACAACCGCCCGGACCAGCGCATGCTCGCCGCGCACTTCACGGCCGTCGCCGACGATGGGGGCCTGCCGATCGTCGTCTACAACGTGCCGTCGCGGACCGGGTCCAACGTGGAGGCGGACACGGCCCTCCGCCTCGCCGAGCACCCGCGCGTGGTGGCCGTCAAGGAGGCCTCGGGCAACCTCGAGCAGATCGCCACCATCATCCGGGACAGGCCCGCCGGCTTCTCCGTGATGGCCGGCGACGATGCATGGACCCTGGCCGTGCTGGCGATGGGCGGCGACGGCGTGATCAGCGTGGCCTCCAACGAGATCCCGGCCGAGATGGCGGCGCTGTGCGCCGCGGCCCGCGACGGCGACTGGGCGCGCGCCCGGCTGCTGCACGATCGCTGGCTCCCGCTCTTCCGGGCCAACTTCCGCGGCGGCCCGAACCCGGTTCCCGTCAAGGCGGCGCTGGCGATGATGGGGATCGTCCGCGACGGCCTTCGGATGCCGCTCCTGGTGCTGGACGGACCGGCGCGCGACCGGCTCGAGGCGCTCCTCGACGCCGAGGGGCTCCTGCCGGTCGCACCCGCCTTGGCGGCGGGTCATCGCGCCCGACATGCGACGGATGGCGCAGGCCCCGCCTCCCGTCGGACGCGGCGCACCGTAACGGGCCGCGCCTCGGCCGGCCGCGGCACCGTCGGCACCGCCGGCACCGCCGGCACCGCCGGCGCCGCCCCCGTCCGCAGCGTGCCCGCATGAGCGCCCTGCTCGACGACCTCGACGCGGGACGACGACGCGCCGCGTGGCCGGACCCGGCCTCGCCGGACGGATGGCGGGTGGACGCCAGCCTCCGCTCGGAGCTGCTCGCCCTCTTCCGGGAGCCGGCGATGCGGGCGTGGGAGGTCGGCGGCCTCTTCGGCTTCGCCGATCGCGCGTCGCTGCCGACGAGACGCCTGGACGGCGGTCGGTGGCGCGTGGTGCCCGGCGGCACCAGCGTGCGCGCAGGCGTGTACCTCGGCGAGGGCGTCGTGATCATGCCGCCGTCGTACGTGAACGTCGGCGCGTGGGTGGGCGACGGGACGATGATCGACTCGCACGTGCTGGTCGGGTCGTGCGCGCAGGTCGGCGCCCGCGTCCACCTGTCCGCCGGCGCGCAGCTCGGGGGCGTGCTCGAGCCGGCCAACGCGAGGCCGGTGATCGTCGAGGACGACGCCTTCGTGGGGGCCCAGTGCGGCCTCTTCGACGGCGTCCTCGTGTGTCGCGGCGCCGTGCTGGGGGCGGGCGTGACCCTCACCGGCACGAGCCGCCTCTACGACCTGGTCGAGGATCGGATCCTCGAGGGCGAGCCGGAACGGCCGCTGTCGGTCCCGCCGGGATCGGTGGTGGTGCCGGCGTCTCGGCCGGCGCACGGCGCGTTCGCGGAGGCGCACGGCGTCGCGCTGCAGTGTGCCGCGATCGTGAAGAGGCGCGACGCGGGCACGTCCGCCCGGACGGCGCTCGAGGCGGCGCTCCGGTGAGCGGGCAGACCCCGCGGGGACACTCGGGGCCGGGCCCCGGGGCACTCGCCCGACGATCCGGCTCCGTGCACTTGCCGCTGCCGGACGGCCTCTGGCGCGCCGGTGAGCTGGCCGGACTGGATCCGCGGGCGCTCGCGGCGGCCCACGGCACGCCGCTCTACGTGTACGACCTCGACCTCGTCGCGGCTCGCGTCCGCGCGCTGCGCGACGCGCTGCCGGCGGGCTGCGACGTCGCGTACGCGGTCAAGGCGAACCCGTCGCTCGCCGTCGTCGCGACCATCGCGGCCGAGGGCGCCGGCGTCGACGTGTCGTCGATCGGCGAACTGGAGGCGGCGCGGCGGGCGGGCGTCCCGGGCGGGCGCACCGTCGTGACCGGTCCCGGCAAGGTGGACGCGCTCCTCGACGCGGCCGTGGCCCGCGGCGTGCGTGCGGTGGTGGTCGAGTCGCCCGGCGAGCTGCGGCGCCTGGAGCGGGCCGCCGAGCGGGCGGAGAGGCGGTGTGCCGTGCTCCTCCGGCTGCCCGCCCACGAGGGCCAGTCGTTCGGGATGGCGTGGGAGGACGCCGTCGAGAGCGGGCGTCGTGCGGCCGCCTCGCCGTGGCTGGAGCCCCTCGGTGTGCATTCGTT